>SXMN01000164.1 GCA_005777315.1 Verrucomicrobiales bacterium | reverse complement strand
GGGCAATCCTGCCAACATTTGATCCGCATGCGCGATGGACATGCGCCAATCCAATCAGAGTCCACAGCGGCGCGCCACCAAATTCATTCCATCTCCTTGCCCTCAAACTTCATTCCACCCTCCTTGTCGAGGGCCATGTACCAGCCTCGGTCTTAAGATAATCCACGGTGAAGGTGCTCATGCCTCCATAGGCGACAGCCCAGGCGAATGCTTCCCAGAGCAATCTTCTGAAGGCATCGTGTTTCAGCATCGCACCATATGGCACGGGCGTGTTTGAAGTGCGGACCTGGGCAGTGATGGGCGCATCGGGGATGAGCTTGAGAAAGCCAAGGCTTGCCGCTCCCATGAGACCGCTGAAGCCAAAGATTGCCGCGAACTGCCAGCTTGTCGGCTGCGTGCCCAGGCAGATCGCCGCGACCACAATCGTCACGAAACTGCCGAACTGGGTGTAGCCCGCATCAGACGCCACGTAGCGACCTCGCACTGCCGGCGGCACGAGCAACGTGATCCACGGGAGCCAGGCGCTGCTGGAAATTCCACGGGACAGGTTGAAGGCAAACAACAACGCCAGGAGCAGAACCAGTTGAGTGGTGCTGTTGAGGAAGACATTCGTCAAGGGAACCATCGCCATGAGGAAAATGAAAAACACCCGGATACCCCAGCCGCCATAAACGAACTTCTTGTATCCGATCCGGTCAATGTAGTTCGCCGCCGGGATTTGCATGATTACGAGAAGCGGCATCATGCCGGCGATGATCCCCAGGACTGTTGCACTGGCATCCAGGGTCTTCGCGTAGAGAATCATGGGACTGCCGAGAACGATCTGAAAGGAAAGCGCGTTGAATGCGGCGAACTTGAACGCGTTGTGCAGCCCGGCAGGAAAGACTCCTGATGAAGCCGGTGAAGAAGGTTCACTCACGTGATCTGCCTTCCGATGATGCGCCGAACGGTGCAGGAATGGGGCAGTGCCCTCCACGATTACCCAGTTTCATGACAGTGATCATGGTCGGGAACAAGAATTCCTGTCCAGTACTTGGCTATCATCCTCCCTATACCGGCCTATATCGGAACTTTGGAAGCCGTTGATGGACATTGATTGAACTCGGAGTCCCGGTACGCGTATTGCTAATTTTTCCATATTCGTGCTCAAATTGTGAGTAACGGAAAATTCTCTATGCGTTCAAACTTATACTGTGCTGCCTGGCTTGTGTTGCTGGTAAATTCACTCGCTGCCTGCTTCGCCAATGCCCAGGACAATTCCATCCTGGAGTATTCCCTGAACCAATCCCAGCAGCAGTTGCGCTTCAAACCCCAACCGTCAGTGGAGGCATATCAAATCCTCCGGGCTGACAGGTTGGGCGCTCCATTCCTTCCTGACACTTCCGGCAAGATCAGCGGCTTCCTTTGGACGGCTCCATTCCGGACCGATGAACTGGGTTTCTATCAGCTTAAGGCAGTTCCCATGGCATCCGACGACCTGCTTGCGGCGACGGTGCTCAATCGCCTCGCATACGGGCCTACACCAGACGAGCTGGAACGCGTGAAAGCCGCTGGTGCCAACGCATACATCCAGGAGCAGCTGGCCCCTGAACTGATCCAGGAGCAAATTGCCGCCGATACACTGCTTCGAGAGGAGAATGGATGGCGCTACGTGACCGCCAGCGGCACCGGTTCCGCATCGGACTTCTACATTTATCTGACCAGCGTTGGTGATGCCTATGTTGACGATATCAAGCTGGTGATGGGAGCAAGTCCTGAAGTTGGTCAGAACTTGCTTCGCAATGGAGATTTCGAGAAACCCTTGAGCACTCCGGATTGGACCATCGAAAGCAACCATGCTGTTTCTGTCCTCTCAACGGATCTGAAGCGTTCCGGAGGCGCGAGCCTGCACTTGATCGCCAGCGCAGCCGGCTCGACAAAGGCAAGCGCCATCTGGCAGACAATCACACCGGCGCTTTCAGCCAACCAGACATACACTCTCAGCTATTGGTATCACCGGGGCAGCAACCGGACCACCAGTGCCACGGTGAGATTATCCGGAAATGGTATCTCCACCACATCCGGCACTTCGACGCCATTTACCCTCCTTCAGGCAAATGAAGCGAACATTGATGCGCTGCGGTCATGGCACGTCATGAGGGCTGTGCAATCCAAGCGTCAATTGACGGAAGTCCTCCTCCAGTTCATCGAGAACCACTTCGTCACGGAATACTCCAAGTCGCGCGATTGGTTCGACAGGTTTTATGATGATCCTCAACGCACGTGGGAAGCCGTTAATCTTGAGTTCCGCGAGATCCAGCGCTGGCGCGAGGCGCTGCTGAATCCCAAATGCACTTTCTTCGACCTGCTCAAGATCAGCGCTGAGAGTCCGGCGATGATCCTTTATCTCGACACCGTTACGAGCAATGGCAGTGGGACGCAGATCGCCAATGAAAACTATGCGCGCGAGCTTCTTGAACTCTTCACCTTTGGAGTGGACAACGGGTACGATCAAAATGACATCGTCGAGACCTCCAAAGCATGGTCGGGATGGCGAGTCGCGATGCAGAAACCGGAGAATCAATTCAATCCGATCGCCACTCCTTTGTTTCACCCCAGCAATGAACCCAAGGAAGCCACCAACAATGTCGGCGTCTGGTCATTCTGGTACCGGCCGGATCGCCATAACAACAAGTCGAAAACAATCTTCCCCGACAAGACGGTACCGACCCGTTTCGGCGCTCCCTATGCAGGACGAAGCTATCAATTGGTGCTCCCAGCACGCACTGGCGATGCTGGAATGCAGGATGGCTACGAGATCATCGCTCATCTGGCCGATCAGCCGTTCACTCAGGAATTCATGAGCGTGAAACTTTGCAGGCTGTTCGTACACGATGATTTTGAGCACGCGGTTTATGACTACACGGATGCAAATCTCTCCCCGGAGGCGAAGCTTGTTCGCCAGTGCATGGACGCCTGGGAGAACGCCAGCCCCAAAGGGCAGATTCGTCCCATCCTTGCTACGATATTCAATTCCGAACTATTCCGATCTCGCGCCGCCAGCCAGAAGATAAAGACCCCCATTGAATATACCGTCAGCGCCATCCGCGCGCTTCGGGCGAAGAACCCGGACGGCACCTTCACTGCCGACACTGATGGTGCGGTCTCCTCCGCACTCGTTCGGATGGGCAGCATGAAGCTGTTCGATCGAGCCGAGCCAGACGGTTACCCTGAGACTGCTCCCGCATGGATCAGTGCCGGCACGCTCGCCGAACGGTTGCGTTGGGTTCAATCGCTCCTCACTGCCAAAGGTCAACGCAACAACCAAACAAGCGACGCCGGCAACAGCGTCAATGATCCCGTGGCAGTCGTGCGATTGAAACTGCCGCAGTCGGATTGGAAAAACGCCGAAGCCGTCGCTTCTTACTTCGTTCAATTGCTCTATCCTGGAGAAGGTCGCGCCAACCTGGATCTGTATCGCGGGGTCGCTGTCAGTTTTCTCAATACTGACAACACAGGCACCATCGCGTCTGCCTTCAGTTCGCTCGCCACCGCCGGAAATCCTTCACCCTACGAGTTGCGTCTCCGGGGAATGGTGGCCGCGCTCATGACATTCCAAAGATTCCACGAGCAATAACTCTTTCATCAAAACCTCTATGCAACACGTAAACTTGATCACACGCCGGGGATTCCTTGATCGCTCAATGAAGGTGGGCCTCGCGACCGCGCTGGCTGCGTTGACAGATATTCCACTCGTGATGAAACGCGCGCTAGCCGAGGGCGTGATAGGAAAGAACAGGAAGAAGCTGCTCTTCATCTTCCTCCGTGGCGCAAATGATGGCCTCAATTCGGTTATCCCCGTGGGTGATCCTGCTTACGTGACGGCGCGTCCATCAATCAAGATCCCCTTCGACCCAGGGACGGACTACACCGCCAATGGTGCCTGTGATCTTCCAAGCGGCTCGGCAGACAGTCCGACATTTGGATACGGAAACGCGATCCGTTTGGGAAACGGGTTCGCCGCCTTGCACCCTTCGCTGAAGTTTCTGGTGCCGCTCTACAATTCCGGCAACCTGGCGCTCGTCCATCGCGTCGGCTATCCCAAGCAATCCCGGTCACATTTCGATTCCCAGAACTATTGGGAGACAGGCAATCCGAACAACAACGCGATCAAGGACGGGATTTTTTACCGGACGATGATGGAGTCAGGATTGGCAAATACTTCACCGCTCACGGGAGTCTCGGTCCAATCCTCACTGCCGTTGTCACTTCGAGGCTCTCAGGCTGCCATGACGAACCTCAACGATCCAACCCGTTACAATCTCCTCGGTATTCCAAATGATGATGCCGGAAACTCCAAGGCCGATTCCATGCTCCGCGCCGCCAATGCATCTCCGTTTCCGGAGAAGTTGAACCGCGATCTGCTGGCGCTGCAATATGGCAACCTCTCCGACACGCTTTCGATTTTTGCAAAGCTCAATTTCAGCACCGAAGGAAACACTTTTCAGGACGTGGGAAACACGGATGGTGACACCGCTCCGTACTATTTGTTCCCGGACAGCAACGCAAAAAATGGCGGCTATGCCCTCCACTCGAATGACGCCCAGAAGTATGTCGTCGATCCCGGCTCCTATGACTTCTTCCGTAAACTCAAGTCCGCCGCGCTCATCCTTAACAATACCGACGCCATCGTCGCTGGAACAGAATTAGGGGGATTTGACACCCACAGCAACCAGGGCGTCCTCACCGGCGCTCATCCGCGTCTGCAACGCAGCATCGGATGGGCGATGTATGCTTTGAAGCAGTACTTCACGAAGTACGCCGACAAGACCACCTGGGAAGATATGGTCGTCATCACACTCTCCGAGTTTGGCAGGACCAGCAAAGAGAACTCCGACGACGGCACAGATCACGCCGAGGCGGGAGTCATGTTCGTCGCAGGTGGTGCTGTCAAAGGGTACAACAACGGCAACAAATCCGGAGTATTTGGGTGTAGTCCAGCGGATTCATACAATGGACAGAATGTAGCGTGGAAAACTGGCGACACCGGATCCATGTTCGGCGCCTCCTCTCGTTATCTCCAAAGAGCGGTGGATTACCGCTCTGTCCTCGGGGAGATCATTCGGGATCACCTCGGCGCAACTCAGGAACAATTGAACCGGATCATTCCAGGTTACGCGGTTGCTGGTGAGGCGCTGAAAAGTGGTGGCACTTCAACCAAGGATGGCACCCGCATTTCAGGCGAGCTCGGGCTCGTATGAAATGCACCCATCACTCAGTTGGTGGGAGTCACTGATTAGACGTTGGGACAGGCAGCAAATCTCTGCGGCAGTGCAGGTGCATCTGCTTCGTTGCTCCTCCCTCGGCGGATTACCCTGTTGGGGCGGATTACCCTCGCAGTAATTGCATTACGAAAGAGCCGGGAACTTGCGCCGGTAGCTCTCGCCAACAATCTGCTGGCAGCATCAGGAATCCCACGAGCGACGATAGAACTCCTCGAACGCACATTCAGGCATGCGTTGATTCTATCCACAACAAGCTCTGACCTCAGAAAGAGCGGGGTAAACCTGAAAAGACAGTGACCGGTTCAAATCCCTTGAATTGGTGCTTTCGTGAGTGGGTCGAGTGGAGAGGTCGGGTCGTGCGGACTGTTCCCAACGGACGGCTGGAAGGTAGTCT
>SXMN01000163.1 GCA_005777315.1 Verrucomicrobiales bacterium | reverse complement strand
TGATTCTCGAGCATCTCCCGTAAGCCCACCTGCTGGTTTAGCTTTCCACCAGGTCGGATGGTGACTTCGTTTCCGTCCGTTCTGCAACTGCGTCCTGAGTGTTTCCAGGGCGCCCCGCTCACAAACCTCATACCCTCGCGTACTCAGTCATCACTCCGTCAGCCACCGCGACCATTCTCGACGATGAGATGGTGACGGACGGTTATCTCCTGCGCGAAGTTTACCGCGACATTAGCGGTTACTTGATGGCCGATCTGCGGAACGCTCCTTCGTTCCCCGGTGCGCCGACGGAAATCAATCACGTCTCCGAAATCGAATCAAAAAACCTCGGTGACAACCTGGGCGTTCGACTGTCCGGATTCCTTATCCCTCCGACCGATGGTGACTACGTCTTCTACATTGCCGGTGATGACAACTCCGAACTCTGGTTGAGCACCGATGAAAGTCCGGCCCACAAAAATCTGATCGCCTCGGAGCCGATTTGGAACGGTGAACGGGAATGGACCAATGGTCAGAATCAGGCCACGCGCGGAAATCCTCCGGCCAATATTTCGGATCCCATCCCTCTCGCCGCGAACCAGCGTTACTACATCGAGGTGTTGCAGAAAGAATTCATTTTTGGCGATCACGTCGCCGTTACCTGGCAGAAGGCGGGCGATCCTGTTCCCAGCAACGGCTCCGCGCCCATTCCAGGCTCGGTCCTGGCTTTGCGCTTCCCGCTGGCGCTCACTGCGCTTGATCCTGCGGCGGTCGGTCCTGAAGTTGCCGGCACGCCACTCCCGGACACCACTGTGACTCTCAATGGAAGTGGCTTCGCCTCCGGAGTTGTGGTGCTCTGGAAAGTGGACGGGACAACCACGGAACTCACTCCAGCCAGTGTCGCCGATCGCCAGATCACCGTCACTGTTCCCGCGGCGCTCGTCGCGTCCAGCACAGATATCAAAACGGCCATTGTCAGCGTCCGCAATCTCGACGACGAAGTGTCCAATGCCTTGAGTTTCACCATCGGCAGCGCGGCGGTGGCTTTGGCGGAAAGCAGCGTCGTTCCAGCAGGTGGCACGGTGGTGGTTACCACGGCTCCTGTTGAAGACGAAAACGGGCAACCTCCCGCGGAGGGCGCGGGTGTCAGCGCCACTCTCGAAAACACGGGCGGCACCGAACCCATCACCGTGACCGCTGCAACCTACTCGGAGAACCCTGCTGGCGGCACGCTCTTCGACACCAGCGGCGGCTTTGTCGATCTTCAAGTCACCGGCAACGTCCCCTCGACCGCCACGATGGTGGCGAATTTTTACTATCCCAAAACCGTGGCGAACGAGAGTTCACGCGTGCTGCTGTATTTCAACACGACGGATCCGGATCCCACGGCCTGGGATTGGGAGCCGGTGATCAGCAGCGGCGGGGTTGCTCCGGTACAGGACACAACCGACGATCTCGATGGCACGTCCTCCGGTGGACGGTTCACCGCGGTGTTTGATGATACCAGCAAGCCGCTCATCACAGCCTTGAGCGGAGAGTTCTTCGCCACGGCAGATCTGGCCGATGCAGCCGACACAAACCCACCCGTTCCGAATCAGGCTACATTGCAGCCGATCACTCTGGAGTGCGGAGAGTTGCTCACCGTGTATCCGACGGCGTACGATCAGGAAACAGAGGTGGATATCAGAGGGGTTCCCTCGGGTCCGCTCACCTTTCACTCTCCTGACTCTTACACCGTTTATTGGACATTCACGGATGGAAACAACAATTCCACCGGTCAGATCGCTCAAACCGTGATTGTCGAAGATACGGTGGCGCCGCACTTCTCCGCCTGTCCTCCCGACAAATCAGTCATCGCAACCAGCGCCCTGGGTGCCGCCGTGACCTACGATCCTGCCATTGCGATCGACAACTGCGGGCTCCCCTCCATCGGCTATTCCAAAGCCAGCGGAAGCGTGTTTCCGCTCGGCCCTACCACTGTCACCGCCATCGCCGCCGACGCCGTCGGAAATACGACAGACATCACCAGGCCCAAGTCCAATTGTAATTTCACGATCAGCGTCACCTATGCGTGGTCCGGCATCCGCCAGCCGATCAATGCCGACGGCACTTCCGTCTTCAAGGCAGGAAGCACCGTGCCTGTGAAGTTTCAACTTACCGGTGCGAGTGCCGACATCAACAACGCGGTGGCGCGCCTGACTTACACGAAGATCAACAACAACCTTCAAGGGACTGTCAACGAAGCGGACTCCACATCGCAGGCCACCACGGGGAACCTTTTCCGCTACGATGCCACCACCGGGCAGTATGTTTTCAATTGGAGCACGAAGTCACTTACGGCGGGAACCTACCAGCTCTCGATCGATCTCGGCGATGGAGTTCTCCGTCAGGTGAGAATCGCGCTCAGATAACCTCTCCGATCACAGCGAGTTGCCCGATGGCCGCAGTGTTGCAACTCACAAAACCAGGTAAAACATTGCTCGCGTAAAGGGGGTGCCAATTGGAGGGAGCGGTTCGGCTGCTTCGGTGTTGAAAGAAGCGTGTGTGTCCGCAGATGCGTTTGCTTCCGACTCAGCACGGCCTCATTCGCCTACGGAGGCCAGGAGTCTTCTTTCCAAAGCGGGGCTGACAAAGAAACGGGCATCCGCCTGGAGTTTTCGAATTTCGGCGGCGAGCGAACCAATCTGTCCGGCCTGTTTTGCCTGGCGCAGCACGCCCAACAAGCCCGTGTGCGGAATTCCCAGTTGCGTGGCTTTGAGCCGGGCGGCGGTTTCATCGAGGAGGACGAGCGAGCCATGCATTTGCTCGGCCAATGCCAGGGCTTCCGCCTCTCCGGGATCGAGCGTGGCGGCGATATCTGGCGGAATGGCGGCGGTGAGCCGAGCGACCCGCACCCATCCATCCCTCAACGCACTGCCAACCGGGATCGCGCCGCCGGATGGGAGATGTGATCCAATTCGAACTGCACGGCGGGTGGAATGGTGATCTGGCCGAGCTGCTCACGCAGAATTTCCAGCCGGTCAATGATCGCCAGATTGGAAAGCGGCGAGGTGTTACTGACCACCAGCATAACGGAGGTCAGCGTCCAGGTCTTCGAGGGAATAGTGGCGGGGAATATTGCGTTCAGCCAACTGCACGCCGAATGCGTATTGGTCGAGCTTGGCCATGCGAGCGCCCTGCCCGAGCGTCAGCCAGCCGGAGGCATAGATGCGGCAGGCCAGTTCGATCTGAATGTGGCGTTCGCGTTCGCCCGGCCCGAATGGCAGGGTCGCAAGGGCTTGCTCGTCCAAATCAAGCGTGACGGTCACGGAGGCAGTCTCGCCAGTTTCAGTGGCAGCGTCAACCGCCCCGGTTGTCCTCAACTTTGGGGCTTACTGAGGAGACCGTGGGATAGGCTACAAATCTTGACGGCGGCACAGACGCATCTGCTTCGTTGCTCGCTTGGTCAGAGGCCGCTGCGGGCATCCTCCCGCGTTCGCGCCTCGCATCTGCATCTGTGGCGCTCGCCATC
>SXMN01000162.1 GCA_005777315.1 Verrucomicrobiales bacterium | reverse complement strand
TCGCCGGCGTGTTCCCAATTTCGCCACAGCAACTCGCCGGCGAGACGCCAGCGCTCCCAGGTTCAAGGTCTCGATGCGCGATCGTGAAATCGTGGAGGTGCCGATGCAATCAATGCCATCTTCCGCTCGAGTTGGAGGCTGGCACAAATCATGTTGTATTTTGAATTCGCAAACCTGATCGATTGCCACTGTGCGGCAGCAGACGCCAAGGAGGTGCTGAATGCGGAATGGTGCTTTCCGTGGGGACTTTCTCCGGATGGGTAAACAGATTCAACCGCGTGAAATTTTCTCAAGCTGCGCGGATTTCACGCGCTTCTTCTTTTCAGAACGCTTTCCTCTGATGGATTCCCACTGGATAAGTTCCTGCCAACTTGATATAGCCTGCTGAATCCTATGAAAACACTCCTCCAGTCCGCAGCCATTTGCCTGATCACGGCGGTCTGCGTTTCCTCCGCAGCGATCGCCCAGGATTCAAGGCTCCTCAAGCTTCACACGCGAGGGCAGAGCGCAGCGACTGGCGGGAAGTTCGCCGAGGTTCAGAAGGACGTGGAATGGGATCCAAAGAAGACCGCCATCATCATCTGCGACATGTGGGACAAGCATTGGTGCCAGGGGGCTACCACCCGTGTTGGTGAAATGGCCCCAAGAATGAATGAAGTCATCAAGGAAGCGCGCAAGCGTGGAGTAACAATCATCCACGCCCCGAGCGACACGATGAAGTTCTACGCTGATCATCCTCAGCGCAAACGCGCGCAGCAGGCCGCCAAGGCGAACCCGCCTGCTGACGTGAACAAATGGAAATCCCTAAACCAGGAGAAGGAAGGGCCTTTGCCGATTGATGATTCCGATGGTGGTTGTGATGAGTTTCCGCAATGTCCAGGTGGTTCACCATGGAAACGGCAGATCGCAGCGATCGAGATCCTGCCCGAGGACTTCATCAGTGATCAAGGCGATGAAGTCTTCAACGTTCTGGCAGGGAAGGGCATTGAGAATGTCATCGTCATGGGTGTTCATACCAACATGTGCGTGCTGGGCCGGCCGTTCTCGATCAGGCAGATGGTCAGCTTGCGGAAGAATGTTCTGCTCATGCGCGACATGACGGACACGATGTATAATTCCAGGAAGCGGCCTTTTGTCAGCCACTTTGCCGGCACCGACCTGGTGATTGAGCACATCGAAAAGCATTGGTGCCCGACGATCACCAGCTCTGATTTTCTCGGAGGGAAGCCGTTTAAGTTTGCCGGTGATCCACGGCGATAACACGCCCGGTTGGTATCGAGTTGCTTAACACAATGCGACCGCCTGGACGCGCAACTGAAGCGAGCAGGCAGTCGATCAGCCCTGCTCCTTCTCCAAACCTTCCAGCACTTCCGGATCGCGCACATCCACCCAGCGCCCCTGAATCTTGAGTCCGGCAATGCGATGTCCCTTCGCCAGCATCGCGTTGATCGCATCGGTCAGCTCGTATTCCCCGCGCGGCGATTTCGCGAGTGTGGCGGTGGACTCGAACAAGGCTGGCCGGAAGATGTAGATGCCGGCGTTATACCACACAGGCTCGCCTGGCTTCAGGAGCCCTTGTTCCCGCAGTTCAGCAAGTTGTGCATCGCTGGGCTTTTCAACCACGCGTTCCAGGCAGAACTCCGGGTCGAAGAAATTGAGTCCGCCTTTGCGTACGTCCTCACCCGGCGTGACCGTAATCAGGCCGGAGAATTTCCCCTCACCAAAGCGGGCCACCATTTGCGCATAGGTTTCAGGTTTCACCAAAATGTCTCCGTATGTGAGCAGAAAGCTGTCGTCGTCAACGAACGCCCTGGCCAGTTCCGGTGCCTTGCCTGTTCCGTCCTGCACCAACTGCCGAGCGTAAGCAACGCGCACTCCGAATCGTGAGCCATCGCCGAAATAGCCTTCCACCACATCGGCACGATAGCCGGTGATGATGCAGACTTCGCGGATGCCCGCGCTTTTCAAGCCCTCGATGATATGCTCGATGATCGGCTTCCCGTGAACCTTGAGCATTGGTTTGGGAAGCTCCTGGGTGAGTTCACGCATCCGGGTGCCTTTGCCCGCCGCAAGAATGACTGCTTTCATATTGGTTAATTGAGCACCCGGCTCGCATAGAACCGGGCGCTTTACTTGCCGAAGGTCAGGCTCAAGCCCCGAACTTGTCAAACATGAGCGCGTTCGCCTGCATCAATCGTATCAGATATTTGGCATCGAACAGACCGAGTGATCCGAGATTGGCGCCTGTCTCGGTGAATCGATCCAGCTTGTCCGAGCCGGAATACTTCGAAGTCAACAGCACCGGTTGCGGATGCCAGGAATGGCCATGCACAGCAACTGGCGTCGAATGATCGCCAGTGATGGCCAGCACATCAGGCCGCTTCTCCAGCAGGATCGGCAGAGCCGCATCGAAGTCTTCGATCGCCTTCTTCTTTGCCTCGAAGTTCCCGTCCTCGCCGGCTTTGTCGGTGTACTTGTAATGGATGAAGAAGAAATCGTAGTTGTCGTGCTCGGCAAGGTAGCGCTGGAATTGCTCTTCAATCGTTTGAGGCCCTTCAATCTTTGCCATGCCCACGAGCTGTGAGAGGCCCTTGTACATTGGGTAAACCGCCAGCGCGGCGGCTTTCAACTTATAGCGCTCTTCGAATGAGGGGATCTCTGGCTGGTGGGCGATCCCGCGCATCAGGAAACCGTTGGCTGGTTTCTCCTTCGCAAGGATCGGCAATGCCGCCTGGTAGAAATCAGCGACGAGCTTTGCGGTCTTCTTTTGTTTGGCTGACTTGGCATCGCGCGGTTTAACCGTCGGGATGGCGAACCCTTCCCTGTTCGGATCGGCGTCTGTCAGCGGACCTTCGAGCCCTTTTCCCCGGAAAACCACGACAAAGCGATGCTCCTTGCCGGCTTTGATGATTACTTGAGTGTCGCCAATCTTTTTGATCTTGGCGGCGAGCTTCGCGCAAAGTTTCTCGCAGGTTTCGGTCGGAATTCTTCCCGCGCGCCGGTCGGTGACGATGCCCTTCGCATCCAGAGTCGCGAAATTCGCACGGGCGCAAACGTCGCCGGCCTTCAACTCCACACCAAGCCCCAGCGCTTCGATGACGCCGCGGCCTACTTCAAATTCGAGGGGATCATAGCCGAACAAACCGAGATGGCCCGGCCCGCTTCCCGGTGTGATGCCTGGAGCGACGGGGGTGAGGCGGCCTTGCGCGGCGTCTTGGGTCAGCGCATCGAGGTTGGGTGTCGAGGCGGCCTCAAGGGGAGTCAAGTAGCCCTGCGATCTGGTGGCAATGTCTCCCACACCGTCCAGCACGACCAGCACGAGCTTGGATTTGGTCTTCAGCGTCAATTCAGAATACAACGAGTTCAGGTTCTTCATAAGTGTGATTTCTCTACTGTTCGGCGTATCCCTTGGGTACCGGGAGCAAGCGGCCCGAACTTGAGGCGGGCATATTGCGCATCCCCGGCGCAGCGTCAACGGTGTTATTTGCGACATTTTCGTGACGCTAAAATTGCCCGCGTTGGACAATTTCAGCTCGATCCGTGGCAAGCCTTGACTGGCGGGGAGCGGGTTGGGCGACAACCATTGCACTCAATGGAAGCCAAACCTCCTGAGAAATTCACCTGCGATGAGAGCGGCCCTTCACCGGTCCAACCATCAGTCAGGGAAGATTCGCCGATTGAATCACCAGGGCTTCCCCTGAGTTCGATTTTTTCTCCGCGGAGGGTCGCGCTGATCGGTGCTACCGAGAGTGCCGGGAGCGTTGGGCGCGCCGTGATCGAGAACCTCGCCTGCTTTCCCGGCGAAGTTTATCCGGTCAATCCCAAGCGCGACACAGTGTTGGGCAGAAAGGCTTACCCTTCTGTCGGCTCGGTGCCTGCGAAGCTCGATCTCGCAATCATCGTCACGCCTGCTCCAACCGTGCCGGGCATCATCCGGGATTGTGTGAAGGCTGGCGTGCGAGGCGCCATCATCATCTCGGCTGGCTTCAAAGAAGTGGGGCCGGCGGGCGCCGAAATGGAGCGCCAGATTCTTGAGGAAGCCCGAATGGGAAAGCTGCGCATCGTGGGCCCAAACTGTCTTGGAGTGATGTCGCCACATCAGAAATTCAACGCAACCTTCGCCGCCGGTCTGGCCCGTCCCGGCACTCTGGCTTTCATCAGCCAGAGTGGAGCGCTTTGCACAGCCATCCTGGACTGGAGCAATCGAGAGAACGTCGGCTTCAGCGCATTTGTTTCCATCGGCTCCATGATCGACATAGGCTGGGGTGATTTGATCTATCATCTCGGCGACGATCCGCACACGAAGGGAATCGTTATTTACATGGAGTCCGTGGGTGATGCTCGATCCTTCCTCTCCGCCGCGCGGGAAGTTGCCCTGACGAAGCCCATCATCGTCATCAAGGTCGGGCGCACGGAAGCCGCGGCCAAGGCCGCCGCATCCCACACCGGCTCACTGACAGGCAGCGATGAAGTGTTGGACGCGGCCTTCCGTCGAGTGGGTGTTCTGCGCGTGAACACCATTGGCGAGCTGTTCAACATGGCCGAGCTGCTCGGCAAACAGCCACGGACCCGAGGACCGCGCCTGAGCATCGTCACCAATGCCGGCGGGCCGGGTGGACTTGCGACGGATATGCTCGTCAGCAATGGAGGAGAACTCGCGCCCATCTCCGCGGAATCAATGAGCGCATTCAATAAACTCCTTCCGCCGCACTGGAGCCACAACAACCCCATCGACATTCTTGGTGATGCCAGTGCCGGGTGCTATGGGAAGGCCGTTCAAATCGCCGCGCGCAATCCTGGCACCGACGGCGTTCTCGTGATTCTCACGCCCCAGGCGATGACAGATGCAACGGCGACTGCGGAGGCGATCAAGGGTTTCTCCCGCATCGAGGGGAAGCCGATCATCGCGAGCTGGATGGGAGGAGATGCGGTGTTCAAAGGCCGCGACATCCTCAACGAGGCGCGAATCCCGACGTTCGATTACCCGGACACCGCTGCGCGTGCCTTCTGTTACATGTGGCGTTACAGTTCAAATCTCAGGAGTCTTTACGAAACTCCCACCGCACCTTCCGGCTCCCGGCACAACATCGCGCAAAAGAACAAGGCGGATAAAATAGTGCTTCATGCGCGGCAGGCTGGCAGGACGTTGCTTACTGAACATGAATCCAAACAACTGCTCCAGGCCTATCACATTCCCACTGTCGAAACTCACGTCGCTCACAACGAGGATCAAGCCGTCGAAGTTGCCAAACGTCTGGGGTTCCCGGTTGTCCTGAAGCTTCATTCCGAAACCATCACGCACAAGACCGATGTGGGAGGCGTTCAGCTTAATCTCTGCAATGTTCACGATGTTCGTCACGCGTGGCACACGATCGAAAAATCCGTGCGCGAGAAAGCCGGTGAAGGACATTTCCATGGTGTCACCGTGCAGCCGATGATCGCCCGGGATGGCTGCGAAGTCATCCTTGGCAGCAGCGTCGATCCCCAGTTCGGTCCAGTGCTGCTGTTCGGGACCGGCGGCCAGTTGGTAGAGGTCTTCAAAGACCGCGCGCTGGGATTGCCACCGCTGAACGCGACACTCGCCCGGCGGATGATGGAACAGACTCACATTTTCAAAGCTCTGCAAGGCGTGCGCGGGCGAAAGGCCGCTGATCTGAAGGCGCTCGATCATCTGTTGGTCCGCTTCAGCCACCTGGTGGTGGAGCAGCCCTGGATCAAGGAGATCGACATCAATCCGTTGCTCGTCTCCTCCACCGGAATGCTCGCGCTCGACGCCCGGGTTGTCCTGCACGATTTGTCCACGCCTGAAGATTCGCTCCCAAGACCAGCGATCCGTCCGTACCCGGCGCAATACATCACGGAAACGGTTCTCAAGGACGGCTCGCAAATTTCGATTCGACCCATCCGCCCGGAGGACGAGCCGGGGGTCAGCCGTTTTCATGGCACGCTCTCGGAACAAAGCGTTTATCACCGCTACTTCACCGCGCTTCGACTGGAACAACGCATCGACCATGAGCGGCTCACGCGAATTTGCTTTAATGACTACGATCGCGAAATCGCCCTGACCGCCGAACACTCTCCCGTTCACGCTGAACACCCCGAGATCATCGCCATCGCACGGCTTGCCAAACTTCACGGAACCAGCGATGCGGAATTTGCTCTGGTGGTGTCAGATCACTGGCAGAAGCGCGGACTCGGTGCCACGCTCCTGCGCCGGCTCATCCAGATTGCCCGTGACGAGCATCTCACGCGACTGTCAGGTACCGTCCTGGCTGACAACCATCCCATGTTGAAGATCTGCCATGCCGCGGGATTCAAGATCTCCCACGCTCAAGGAACCGAATGCGACCTGACGCTCGCGCTTTGAGCAATCCAGATTCAACTGGGCGGAGGATGGGCCACGTCTCCTCGACACATCCTCATCCTCGCCCCCTTGAAAGCGAAAGAGCGGGATCGTTTCCGATCCGGCTCATGCCAACATACATGTTATGCTGTTGAGTGGATCCTCCCCTTACTGAGGAGACCGTGGGATAGGCTACAAATCTTGACGGCGGCACAGACGCATCTGCTTCGTTGCTCGCTTGGTCAGAGGCCGCTGCGGGCATCCTCCCGCGTTCGCGCCTCGCATCTGCATCTGTGGCGCTCGCCATC
>SXMN01000161.1 GCA_005777315.1 Verrucomicrobiales bacterium | reverse complement strand
TATGAAACTGGAGTGAGCGTCTCGGACGATGAACTGGCTCGCGTCCATATCACGCCAGCGAAGTTCCACGGGGAATGGAACTATGTCATCGAACCCCGTTAACTAACATTTGCTCAAGTTATTATTTCGCCCGCCCTTACAGCGGCTTTAATATGACAAACCAAGCGGTGTCGTTCTTGTCACCACCGGCGATGGTGATGAGCTTGCCTGTGCTAATGGTCTGCTTTACCTTGTTCACACACTTCCCTTCGCCAATCAGCCTGATCTCGACATTGGATCCGCCCAGGCTCTGGACTTCAACGTCGCACTTATCACTCATTTTTAGCCGCTGGGTGGCGCCGCCGGCCACGTCCATCTTCTTGCGCGTCACTTCAAAGTAATTTTTCCACTTAAAGATACCCTTGAGGCCATCAGTGATCTTCGCTTCAACCTCTTTGAGTTCCCTCCCAGGTGGTTTCTCGTCATTCGTTCCCCATATCAACTGGACTTCAAATTTCCAATCAGCCTTCCCTTCAGCACCCTCAACGCACTGGGACATCCCACCCAGGCCGGCCGCGATCATCCACAACCAGAGCAACCCGGGCAGCCAGTTGAGGCATCCACTTGACAGAGCGCTTTCCTTGCACAACGGAGGGTTCCCAAGAGCATGCATAAAGTCTTAGTTAAAATCGGCGTTTTGGACCCAGACCACGGTCATGTTTGCGGAGTCTGAGTGGAAAGTGATCGTGCTCATTTCGTCCAATGCGGATTCGATCTCGTGGACCTGTGGTCCAACAAGTCCCCGGCGGTTCACGCTGATCAGCAGTGCTATTGCCAATGCAACCCCGCAAGTGGCAATCATCCGCGTCCAAATTGCCGGCCAGAACGGCGCCTTCGAGGACTCCCGGACGGGAAGAGTGCCGCTGCTGGCGATGTCCCGTTTGATCTTGGACCAGTAGAATTCTCCAGACTCCGGAAGCTTGTATTCGGGCTCATTCGCGACAGTCAGATCACGAATCGCAATCAGGCCGTCATGCAGAGCCCTCTCCTCGGCATCACTCTGAACCAGACAAGCCATTTCGCGAGCTTCAGTTGCGTTCAGCTCGTTGTCCACGCACGCCTGTATTTTTAACGCCAGATCGTTCTTCATTTTGATTCTTCCCTTTTCCAGCCAGCCATCAGGACTGCCATCTTTCGCCGCGCATAGAACAGCCGCGACATCACCGTTCCAATCGAACATTCCATCCGCTTCGCAATCTCTTTGTATTCCAGCTCTTGAAACTCGTGCAGTATCAGCACAGTGCGGTGCTCATAAGTCAGATGTCCCAAGGCGCGATCAATTCGTTCCCTTAACTCGCTTCGTTCCAGCCGTTCCGTCGGATTCGGCGTGATGACTGGCATCTGCCGTTCCACGCCACCCAGGTCTTCCTCAAGCTGCTCGATCGATTCCGCCCGCAGGCGCTTCTGTTTCCGGAGCTGATCCAGGCACAGATTGATCACGATCCGCGTCATCCATGTGAGGAAGCTTGAATCGCCATGGAACTGCGCCAGTCTCTGCCACGCTTTGACCCATGCTTGCTGGGAAAGATCCAATGCGGTGTCTTCGTTCCGCATCATGCTGAAGGCGCGCGCATAAACTTTATCCCGGTGCCGGGAAACCAGTTCCTCGAACGCCACCATGTCGCCATTCTGTGAGGCGCGCACCAGCGCGTCATCAGGTTTGGCATTATGATCGCCTTGCGTCATTTATGGACGGGTTCTCTGTTAATCTATTCAGGCGAACTCAGAGCCTGCCCTTTGTGCTCGGAAGAAGACCGGCAATTCGAGGATCGCGCTGGCATGCGGCATCCACCGCGCGGGCGAAGGCTTTGAACAACGCCTCGACAATGTGATGAGGCTCGTCCCCGTATAGCAGCTCAAGGTGCAGATTGCAGCGGGCTTCGTTGGCAAACCCCTGGAAGAATTCCCGCGCCAATCCGAAACGAAAGCTCGATGACATATCCTGATGCCGGTCAGCAGCAGGAATCTTTTTTTGACTCTTGTCATTCAATCCCCGCCATACCAGGTAAGGCCGTCCGCTGAAATCCACCACGCAACGCGCCAGACATTCGTCCATCGGCACATACGCTTCACCACTGAATGGGTTTCGAGGATCGAAGCCCGCTCCATAACGACGAATACCCTTCTTGTCCCCCAGTGCCTTGAGAAACACCTGGCCCAGCGCGATCCCGCAATCCTCGACGGTGTGATGTGCGTCAACTTCAATATCCCCGTCACATTTCAACCCGAGATCTGTGGTGGAATGCTTGGCGAAAAGCGTCAGCATGTGGTCGAAGAAAGGCACTTTCGTGCTGATTGCAGACTTTCCAGTGCCGTCAATGTTCAAGCGCGCATTAATCCGGGTCTCCTTTGTGTCGCGTTTGAGTTGTGCCTGCCTTCTTTTCATTGGCGCCTGATTACAGCAGCTTCACGAGCAACACAAACTCAATTCCTGGAACTCTCAACCGTTCAACGAACGCAGTGCCCAATATAACGGAGCAATTCAGTAACGAGGCATGGAAGGATCCACATCGGTGCTCCAACGGTCGATGCCGCCGGCGAGGTTTTGAAGCCGGGTGAACCCGAAATGCCGCAGTTGCGCGATGGCGTTCAGACTTCGAATGCCATGGTGGCAATAGACAACCACTGCTTCCTCCTTCCAATTTTCAATCTCTTCCACGCGCGACGAAAGCTCGCCGAGCGGAATCAAGGTGGAGTTCGGCAGGGAAACAAATCGATGCTCTTCAACTTCTCGCACATCGAGGAGCCGTGGAAGTTCTCCGTCCCGAATCTTCGAGGCCAGATCCCCTGGTGAAATCTGAATGTTCATGACTCTGACGCTGGGTTCCTGCGCTGCTTCCGTCGTTCGTTGCATCGGAAACTCAAGTGCTGGATGCGTCCTACTTGCTCAAACCGGCGAGGTATCTCTCCGCATCGATTGCGGCCGCACAGCCCAGCCCAGCCGCCGTGATCGCCTGCCGGTAAACATGATCACTGCAATCCCCGGCCACGAATACTCCCGGTACGTTGGTTTCAGTTCCTCGCGTTGGCCGGATGTAGCCATTTTCGTCCATATCGACGAGCCCTTTGAAAATCTGCGTGTTTGGCACGTGCCCAATCGCGACGAAGACACCTGCGCACGACAGCACCGACTCCGTGCCCGTCTTGACATTCTTCACGCAGACTCCGGTCACCTTATCCTGCTTCACATCGAGAACATCCATCACCTCCGAATCCCAGATCGGCTTGATCTTTGGATTCGACAGCGTGCGTTCAGCCATGATCTTTGAGGCACGCAAACTGTCGCGGCGATGGATGAGATAGACTATCGACCCAAAACGCGTGAGATAGGTTGCCTCTTCACAAGCTGAGTCACCACCGCCCACCACAACCAAGGGTTGATTCCGAAACGCCGGGAGCGCTCCGTCACAAGTCGCGCAGTAAGTCACCCCTTTCTTCTCCAGCAGGTGCTCGTTTTCCAGGCCGAGGTGCCGGTGGCCCGCACCGCTGGCGATGATTAATGTTTCAGTTTCCAATGGCTCGCCATCAACCGTCAGCAAAATCACCTTGTTCGAGAAATTGGCGGCATCGAGCGTCGCGAATTTCACACGTGCTCCGAACCGTTCCGCCTGTTTTTGCATGCGAGTCATAAGCTCGTAACCGTCGATGCCCTCAGGAAATCCCGGGTAGTTCTCGACGATGCTTGTGGTGGTGAGCAGTCCGCCAGGCATGACACCCGTGAGGACGAGCGGGTTGAGGTTGGCGCGAGCAGTATAAATGGCGGCCGTAAGCCCGGCGCACCCGGTTCCAACAATGACGACTTTTTCCATAAGCGAAAGTGGCGGAACCGTAGTGTTGCATCCATCTGTTGGCAAGTTCCGCGACAGTTTCCCCGCGAGTTTATCGAACAGCATCCAAATTCAGTGAATTTATTGCCGTCATTGCCAGTCGTTCCTGCCTCAGCTACGCACTGAGGCCGACCTCGTTCTCCTGATACTCACAGGAGTCAGATGCGGTAGAATGCAGTTATTAAAAGATGAAAAAATGGTTCGTAATACTCGTTGTGCTCGCCGGCGTAGCACTGGCTTTTAATCGCTTCCCTGACTGGAAACCGAAGAAGACAGAACCCACGCAAGGAAGGACGACCACGGCGGTAGTTGAGCATCGGAGCATCCATTTCGCGGTCACTGCGGCGGGCGACATTGGTCCTGCCGAGCAGGTGTCCGTTCGTCCCGAAGTCAATGGCATGATTGCCACTCTGCCGGTGGACCTTGGCGACCTCGTCAAGAAAGATCACATTCTCCTGACATTGGACGACCGCGACCTTCAGACCGAGCGATCCACCCGGAAAGCGGAGATTGACGGCGCTCGGATCAACCTCGAAAAGGCCTCGCGAGATTTCAAGCGCTCGGAGGAACTCTTCCAGGCCAGGCTGATTTCACAGGAGCTTTCAGACGACACCAAGACCGCGTTTGATCTCGCAAAAAACAGCCTCGCTCGCGCGGAACAAGGTCTGGCGCTCGTCGATTATCGCCTCTCGAAGACAAAGATCCTGGCACCTTTCGATTGCACCGTCCTTACGCGGCCTGTCTCCGTGGGCCAGGCGGTGTCCGGCTCGGGCGGGTTCAACAGCGGCACCGAGGTTCTCACCATAGCGGACCTCACCCACATGATCGTCAACGCACACGTCAATCAGGCCGACGTAACGCGACTCTCCACAGGTCAGGAGGTCACGGTCGATGTGGAATCGGTTCCAGGCCTGTCCATGAAGGGCACAGTCGAACGCATTGCCCCGCAGTCCGCCGTGAAGAACGGCGTCAAGGGCTACTCCGCCCGTGTACAGCTCAAGAACATCGACCCCCGGGTCAGGCCCGGCATGACGGCGAACATTTCCGTGCCTGTTGCTTCGGCTGAGAATGCGGTCGCCATTCCTCTTGCCGCGGTGTTCACAGAAAAAGGCGAACGCTATGTCCTCGTGAAGAAATCCCCTGAGTCCGAGGAATTCGAGCGGCGTGAAGTCCAGATCGGTATCGCTGATTATGAGCACGCTGAAGTGCTCAAGGGATTGACTCCCGGCGAAATCGTTTCGCTCGTTGATACCCTTTCGAAAACCGAAAAGAAGCGAGATAACGAAGCGGCGGCGGCGACGAACTCGACGCGGACGGTCGCTGGTGGTGCTGCCTCCGCGAAGGTGGGAACCGAGAAAGTCCGCCAGTAATCTTCACCAGGTCATAATCCTACCGTGGCTCTCGTCGAACTCCGCAACGTCAGCAAGATCTACCACCTCGGTGGTGAGGAAATCCGGGCATTGGATGACCTGTCGCTCGACATCGAGAGCGGGGAGTTCATCTCGATCATCGGGCCATCCGGCAGCGGTAAATCGACCCTCATGCACATCCTGGGCTGTCTTGATTCGCCCACAAAGGGAACCATCCAGCTTGATGGCACCATGATCCACAACGCCAGCCCAACGGAGCTGGCCCGGATTCGCAATCAGAAGATCGGATTTGTGTTCCAGTTCTTTAATCTGCTCCCGCGATTGAGCGTCATGCAGAACGTTGAGTTGCCGATGGTGTACGCTGGCGCGGGTAGCCGTGAGCGACATGAACGGGTGATGGCGGCTTTGAAGCTGGTTGGTCTCGAAAACCGCAGCAAACACCGGCCCATGCAACTTTCCGGCGGCCAGCAACAGCGAGTGGCCAGTGCCCGGGCGCTGGTCAACAATCCCCGAATCGTTTTCGCGGACGAACCTACCGGAAATCTCGACTCGAACACCGGTGAAGCAATTCTCGACCTGTTCCGTACTTTGAGCACCCAGGGCCGGACCATCGCCCTTGTGACACACGACCCGGAGATCGCCGCCGTGACCCCGCGCCGTATTGAGATCCGCGACGGCAAGATCGCCATCAAAGTGGATCCAAAACTCGCCGGCCTGGATCGTGTGCCTGCTCGTGTCATCCCTGCGGAATCATTGCCAGACTGAATTTATCCGCATGAACTTCTTCAATTCCATTTCGATCGGGTTCAAGGAAATCTGGGCTCACAAATTTCGATCCGCACTGACGATGTTGGGCATCGTTCTGGGAGTCTCGAGCCTCGTGGCGATGTCAGCGCTGGTGAAAGGAATGGAGAATGGGATGAAGGAGGCGCTCGTCGCGATCGGGGGACTTGAGAAAGTACGCGTCGATGAGCAGGACATTCCCGCCGCACAACGCCACCTGGCGGACCAGGCCACCGGATTGACAGTTCGTGACGTGTACGCCCTGCAGCGGAGCGCTCCCCTCATCAAGCTCGTGACACCAGAGATGCGGCTTGGACGCTTTGCCACCGTCACACGTGGCGGCAAGAGCCCGGACTGGGCGAACATCATCGGCACCTGGCCGACCGCCATTGAGATGAATCAACATGAGATTCAGCACGGCCGGATGTTCAACGAGCTTGATGACGAGCTGGCGCGAAACGTCTGCGTGATTGGGACCGGCGTGCGCGACCAGCTTTTTGGGGCCCCGGACAAGGGTGGGAAGGAGAACGTCGTGGGCGAGACCGTGCAGATCAATGGTCAGCCCTTTCACATCATTGGCGTGTTCCAGCGCTACGAAAGCGAACTCGACCGCAAGATTCGCGAGATGGAAAAGGATCAGCCGAAGGAGGAAACGGGCGGCGTGCAGCGGCGCCGCGGCTGGGGCAGTGGCCGCGGGAACAACAGTTGGGTTTACAACATGAAGAACAACACTGTTTACACGCCTCTCAACACCATGTGGCTGAAACTCAAGTCCGGTGGCTCGGGCACCAACACGGTTCCAGACCCGCGACTGTCCACAATGAACATCAAAGTTGCCGACATCGAGGTTCTCGAACCCGCGCTCCAGCAGGCCCGGAACGTCATGATGCACACACACCACGGCATCGAGGATTTCTCATTTCAAACCCAGGAGAACTGGTCGGAAGGCATCACTCAAGCCATCCGCAACCAGCGCATGAGCGGAGGATTCATCTCGGCGATCAGCCTGCTCGTCGGCGGGATTGGGATCATGAACATCATGCTGGCCAGCATCACCGAGCGCATCCGGGAGATTGGGATTCGCAAAGCCATTGGTGCCACCTTCGCCAACGTCTTCATCCAGATCCTGGTCGAAAGTGTCGTCATCGCCGCTCTCGGGGGCGTCCTCGGCCTGGCCGCCTCGCAAGGTATCGTTCAACTCCTCACTTTGCTGTCACCTACGGAGAACACTCCGATCATCACCGTGCCTGCAATGCTCCTTGCGCTGGGATTGAGCGCTTGCGTGGGAATTCTGGCTGGATTGATTCCAGCTTTCAAGGCGGCGAGACTCGATCCGATCCAGGCGCTGCGATACGAATAGTGCCCCACAGGAATCGCATCGGCGCGAGCCTTCGCCGTGAGCGGAATTCACCCGCACTTTCCCTCAAACCAATCGACTGCTACAACCTTGCCATGAGTTTTTCAAACGTGAGCCAGACCGGATTGATTTTCAAAGTGATGGGCGGTTTCCGAGCTTTGTTCATCGTGCTTGTCATCACCACTTCGATCGAGGCGGCAGACTCCTCCATTCGCGGTGCGACTCAGCCTTCCAGAAATCCGGCCTGGCCTCGCTCCACTTTGAAAGCCGATGCTTCCTGGCAATTGAACCTCCCCAAAGGCCAGGGCTTCGATGCCTCGGCGCTTCTGATCACGAAGGAACATGGGATGCTGACCGTCAACGATCGGGGCTCAACCCTCCATCAGATCGATTTCTCGCAGCAGACAAATTTCGTGAACCTGCTTCCACTCACAAACGCATTCACGGCAAGGCAGCTCGAAGCGTTCAAGCGCGAGAAAGTTGGCCGATACGATACCGAGGGCATCGCGCAGGATGGCAATGGGCGGCTCTACATTTGCGAGGAAGCCAACCGCTGGGTGCTGCGGTGGGATCCAAAATCAGACATGGTTGAACGCCTCGCGATCGATTGGGCTCCAGTGAGGAAATACTTCAGCCCCATCGATATCAATGCTTCGTTCGAGGGCATTGCCGTCGGAGGAGACCGACTCTACGTCGCCAACGAGCGGCAGTTGGGCCGCATCATCGTGATCGATCTCAACAGTTTGAAAGTAGTCGATGACTTCGCCGTCCAGTCCGCCGGCAATGAGGCGCATGACGTTCACTATACGGATCTGTCCTGGTTCGACGGCGCTCTATACGTTCTGTTGCGAGCCAGCCGATGCGTGCTGAAAGTTGATGCGGCCAATCATCGTGTTCTCGCGGAATACAGTTTCCTCGAAATGGAGCAGCAGCCGGAGACGCGCTACATCCTGCTTTACCCGACAGGCAACATGGAGGGACTCGCCGTTGACAAGGATTACATCTGGCTGCTCACGGACAACAATGGCCAGGGCCGCGTCAAATATCCCAAGGACACCCGTCCAACTCTGTTCCGCTGCAAAAGGCCTAATGGAACGCGATGAGGTGGCGCTCATTGAGGTTTTCAAGGAGGAAAGCAGGGCACGGAGGCGTCGAACTGGCGCTCAAAAGGCAAAAGCCTTTTGACGGGCTCAGGAATTTTGTTAGCATTTCGCCCCGTGATTCCTCTCGAAGACAATTTCAACGATGTCATTGGCAAAGCCCAGCGCGGGCTCAAGCTTAGTGACGAACAACTTTCCATCGCAACGGCAGTGGGCGTGGAGCAGATTGCGCGGGTCAAGGGCGGGGAGTTTGACGAGCCTGTCCTGCGCAAACTGGCTCCAGCACTCAAACTTGCTGCAAACTCCCTCGTTGCGCACGGGCGCAAAGCCTGGAGACCCAAGCCGGCTGGGGAGATCCCCGGTTTCGCCGCCTTCAACACGCCGTTCGAAGACATGACGGTGAATTCCTACCTGGTGTGGGAACAGAGCTCCAAGGAGGCCGTTGCGTTTGACACCGGCGCGAATGCGGAGCCGATGCTTCAAGCGGCGAAGGAGCGCGGCCTCTCCATCAAGCTCATCCTGCTCACTCATACCCACCATGACCACGTCGCGGATCTCGCCCGTTTGAAAAAGGAAACCGGCGCGAGTGCCTTCGTTGGAGCTGACGAGAACTTTTCGGATGCCGAGAGTTTCCAGCCGGGAAAGACATTCGAGATCGGCAGCTTGAAGATCCAGACACGCCAGACTGCGGGACACGCACGAGGGGGAATCACCTACCTGGTTTCCGGTTTGTCGCGTCCGCTGGCAATTGTGGGCGATGCGTTGTTCGCCAGTTCCATGGGAGGTGGACAGATTTCCTATGAACAGGCATTGAGCACCAACCGCCAGAATCTCTTCACGCTCCCGGACGATACCGTTGTTTGTCCCGGCCACGGACCGCTGACAACCATTGGAGAGGAAAAGCTGAATAATCCCTTTTATCCTGAATTTCAGAAATCCTAGCCGGCCGGCCGAAGCGCGTCTGCGCACAACGACCAACCGGCAGCCCCAACCATCAACGCAAATCATCAACTCACAAAGATTATGGCAGAACGTATCGGATTCGTTGGAGTCGGACGCATGGGCGCCAACATGGCGCGCCGTCTTAAGGAAGTCGGCTACCCCGTCACCGCCGTCTATGACGTGCGGGCTGAAGCGGCTCAGGCCATCGCAAGCGAGCTGGGCTGCGAGGCCGCCGTTACGCTGGCGCGCGTCACTGATCTCTCGGATGTTGTCATCACCGTCGTCACGGATGACAAATCAATGCAGCGCATCTACGCGGACAAGAGGGACAACTTGCTGAAGGGCGCGGCCGCCGGCAAGGTTTTCATCAATTGCGCCACCATTTCGCCGAAAGTTCATGTCGAGGTTGAAAAGCTCGCCAGAAAAGCAAAAGCACTGACGATCGAAGGTTGCATGGCTTCGAGCATAAACCAGGCGCGCCAGGGCACCCTTTACCTCATGTGCGGTGGCACCGAACAAGCCTTCAATCGTGCCAGGCCGATTCTGGAAAAACTGAGCGACGAGGGAAAACTCCTCCGTTACATAGGTACTGCGGGCAAAGCGGCGCAGGTCAAGGCGCTCGTCAACATGGTGATGAACATTAATACCGCCGGCCTAGCGGAGGGCCTCGGGCTTGGCGCTGCCCTGGGACTTGATCTCAAGGTGTTGATGGAAGTCTTCTCCCAAACCGGGGCCAACTCGCGTGTGCTCGTGACGGATGGCGAAGACATGCTGAACCGGGATCACTCCTGCTTCTTCTCCGCTTCACACGCCGCCAAGGATTCCGGCATCGCCCTGTCGCTGGCGAAGGAAAAAAAATTGGATGTACCCCTCGCCGCCGCCACCCTGAAGCAGTTCTCCAAAATGGTGAAACTGGGGCTGGGCGAACTGGACAAATCGGGAATTGCGGAGCTGACGTTCAAGGGACGAGGTCCAAAAGGAAAAAAGAAGTGACACAAATCCTTTGGTGACGATGGGGATGAGTTCAAAGCGGCGCCATTTCAGCGCCGCTTTTTCTTCCGCTGACGAGGAATGAAACTAAATCCGGCGAAATTGACGATCACGGTGGCCTTGGCGATAGTTGCCTTGGATCAACTGACCAAGCTGCTTGTTCTCCAGTTTCTGGGTTATGCCCAGGAACGAATCGTCATCGAAGGATTCTTCAAGTTTGTCCACTGGGGCAACACCGGTGCCGCGTGGAGTTTGTTCCGCGACCACAATGGCATCCTGGCGCTGATTTCGATCGTCGCCCTCGTGGTTCTGGTTGCAACCCGGCATCATTTCCACGCGGGCACAACGCTTGGAAGGCTCGCTCTGGGACTCCTGTTTGGCGGGATCGTCGGCAACTTCATCGACCGCATCTTGCGAAAGCACGTGATCGATTTCATCTACTTTTACATTAATCAACGAGGTGGTGGTGAAGTGGGTTTTCCTGCGTTCAACGTCGCGGATAGCGCCATTTGTGTCGGGGTTGGGCTGCTCTTTCTGCTCTCCTGGTCCGCGCAGGAGCCGGCGCAGCCGCCCACATCGAGCAATAACCCAGGCTGAACCCCATGCATTCAGCACTCGCTCCATGGCTGGTTCCGAATGCCTGATCCCATTTTGATCTGCGGTCCCACCGCCAGCGGCAAGTCGGCGTTGGCAATCCGACTCGCGCTCCGGCTTGGCGGCGAGATCATCTCCGTTGACTCGATGCAGGTTTATCGGGGAATGGACCTCGGAACTGCCAAACCCACGGCGGCCGAACACGCGCTTGCTCCACATCATTTGGTGGACATCCTGGAGCTTGGGGAAGCATTCGACGCGGCAAAATTCGTTGAGTTCGCCAGGCGGGCGGAAACGGGCATCACCGAACGGAATCACAGACCCATCTACTGCGGGGGGACCGGGCTCTATTTCAAGGCGCTTCTGGAAGGCGTTGGAAATGCCCCTCCAGGAAATCCAGCCCTGCGAGGCGAACTTGAGAAAATTCCACTCCCAATCTTGCTGGCCGAACTGGAACAAGCCGACCCGATCACTTTCGCCCGGATTGACCGGCAAAATCCACGCCGCATCGTGCGGGCGATCGAGGTGATACGCCTGACAGGAAAGCCCTTCTCCGAGCAGCGGGCAGCCTGGAAAGTCAAAGCAGATCCCAACGTCCAGCCCGCCGCTCAACCTTTATTATTTGGTCTTCGGCGAAGCGACGCTGATCTCCGCGAACGAATCGCCCGCCGCGTCAACGCAATGTTTGAGGGAGGATTAGCGGCTGAAACCGAGCGATTGATGCGTCTGGGCCTTTCAACCAACCCAACCGCCATGCAGGCCATCGGGTACCGACAGGTGATTGAGCATCTCCGGGGTGAACGTTCACTCGCCGACACCATCAGCCTTGTGAAGACGAAGACGTGGCAGTTCGCCCGGCGGCAAATGACATGGTTCCGCCGACAATTGCCCGTTCGGTGGATAGACCTCCCGGCGGGAGAAACAGGAGACGATGTGATCGCCGAAATGATCCGGCAGGTCGTGGGGTAACACATTTCCGGCGCAGATCGTCACTCCCGGAGGATTTGTCGTCCAACCCGCGGTATCCTGAGAGCAACTGCCGTTTCCCCATTTGACCCGTCTCAGGGCATTCCATAGACTCCGCACCTCATTTTATGAACGTGTTGATTTGTGATCCGATTTCACCGAAGGGAATTGCTCTTTTGCAGCAGCGGCCGGAGTTCAAGGTGACAGTCCTGACCAAAAGACTCTCCGAAGCCGAACTCCTGCCTCTTGTCGCGGAAGTCGATGCCATGGTGGTGCGGTCGGAAACCAAGGTGACCCGGAAAGTGATGGAGGCGGCGCCCCGTCTCCGAGTGGTTGGCCGTGCGGGCGTGGGCGTGGACAATGTGGATGTCGATGCCGCCACACAACGGGGGGTGGTCGTGATGAATACTCCTGCGGGCAACACAATCTCCACCGCCGAACTGACGTTCTCGATGCTCATGGCCCTGGCTCGAAAGATTCCACAGGCGCATGTTTCCATGAAAGCCGGCGAGTGGAACCGCAAGGCTTTCCAGGGAACCGAACTTTACAACAAGACACTCGGCATTTTGGGAATGGGCCGTATCGGCACCGAGGTCGCCCGGCGGGCGCAGGCGTTTGGGATGAAGATACTGGCCTGCGATCCATACTTGGCCATCGCTCGCGCCAACGCGCTTCAGGTCGAATTGCTGGAACTCGATGAGATTTACGCTCGTGCGGATTTCATCACGGTCCACATGCCCATGAGTGATGAAACGCGCGGAATGTTGAACACGGCGGCTTTCGCTAAAATGAAGAAAGGCGTGCGCCTCCTTAATTGCGCGCGCGGCGGAATCATCAACGAGGCTGATCTGGCCGTCGCCATTCAAAACGGCCAGGTGGCCGGCGCGGCTCTCGATGTGTATGAAGTCGAGCCGCCGCCGCCGGGCTTTCCGTTGCGGGATCTTCCACAAGTCATCATGACTCCGCATCTCGGCGCCAGCACTGAGGAGGCTCAGGAAAACGTCGGGATCGAAGTTGCCGAAGCGATCACCGATTACCTGCTTTACGGAGCCGTTCGCAACGCGGTGAACCTTCCGAATCTCGATGCCAAGACTTATGCGGTGGTGAAGCCGTTCCTCAGCCTGGGAGAAAAACTGGGACGCCTCATCGCGCAGCTTGCTCCGAAACGCAATGATCGCATCGTGATCACTTATGGCGGCAAAGCGACAGAACTTCCGACCGATCCGATCACGCGCTTTGTGTTGAAAGGTTTTCTCGAATCTGCCGGAGGAAAGGATGTGAACCAGGTGAACGTTCGCGCACTGGCGCACGGCCTCGGCCTGCTGGTCGAGGAGATCAAGTCCAACGAAGAAACCGATTTTACCGAGTGGCTGCATGTCGCGGTTCACTCCGGTGATGCCAAGGTCTCGGCGGGTGGCACCATTTTCGGCGCGCATCATCAACCCCGGATCGTACGGATCTACTCCGAACCGGTCGAGATCGTGCCCACAGGCGTGCTCTTCATCATGAACAACAAGGACCGTCCCGGCATCGTGGGCTACATCGGCACCTTGATGGGTCGGCACAACGTCAACATCGCCAGCATGAGCTTGAGCCGGGAAGCCGCCGGGGGCAAGGCACTCACGGTCTTGAACCTTGACAGTGTGCCGCCTCAGGCGTTGCTGGATGAAGTTCAGAAGGATCCGGACATCAGCAACGTGCGGATCGTCAAGCTTTGAGCCCGGGATTTCAGCCAGCCAAAATCAAACTGAAAGGAACGTGATGAAGAAAACCATATTTCTCGCCGGAGCACTCGCATTTTCGGCGGTCGCGATTCAGGTCAGCGCCCAGACCGCGGATTCCGGCAAACCGAAACCCGCGCCGCTCTTCGACGACCCGGTGGTGGCGAAAGGCAAGGATCTGGAGATCCGGCAGAGCGAAGTGGATGACATGTACGCGGCATTCCGCGCCAACCGGGCGGCATCGGGTCAGCGAATCCCCGAATCTGAGCGGCCAAAAATCGAGACCGACATCATCGACAAGCTCATCGCAACCCGCCTCTGCGTGCAGCGGGCGAGCGCGGACGACAAATCCAAGGGCGAGCAGATCGCGAAGGAGTTCATTGCGGAACAGATCAAGCAGGTGCCTTCCGAGGAGTCGTTCAACCGCCAGTTGCTGGCAGTCGGCATGACACCGGCATCCTTCAAGACGCAAATCACCGAGCAGGCGATCGTCAAGGCAGTGATAGACAGAGAACTCCGGGCTCAACAAGCCGTCACTGATCCGGAGATCAAGAAATTCTACGACGACAACCCGAAATTGTTCGAGCAGCCGGAAATGGTCCGCGTCGCCCATGTCCTCATCTCCACGCTCGACCCCGAAACGACCAAGGAGATACCCGCCGACCAGAAGATTCAGAAGAAGGCGGCCGCGGAGAAGGTGCTCGCCCGGGCGAAGTTGAACGATGACTTCACATCCCTGGTGAAGGAGTTTTCCGAGGATCGGAATGCAAAGGAGCGAAACGGGGAATACACCATCATGCGGAATGACAAGCGGTTTGTGTTGAGCCCGGAGTTCGAGGGAGCAGCATTTTCGCTTGCTGCAAACCAGATCAGCTCCGTGGTGACCAGCCCCTACGGCTATCATGTCATCAAGTGCCTGGAGAAAATCCCGGCGAAGAAAGCCGATCTCGCCAGCGTGCGGGATCGGATCAAGGAAACCTTGTTTCAAGAGGCCGTGCAAAAGTCTCTGCCCGACTACATCGAGAAGCTGCGGAAGGAAGCAAGCGTGGTGCTCACAACAAAAGTGGACGGAAAATAGATTTTGTATGCTGGTTGTCGCCCGGCCAAAAGAATTGGCAAGGGCCGGTACAAGCCGATTTCCTCCTGTCCACGGGCAGTGATACCCACGCCAAGCCCGCCCCCGTTCAACGGGTCAGCAAACCCAGAGCCCGAAGCCGCAGTGTGGGTGCTTGAACAGCCCGGGATGCGGCAATATCCACTTCAAAGTCCGCAACCCAATCATTGTGTCCGCCCGGATCCACCAGCATCTGTTGCACGTGCCAGTGAGTGTTGCCTTCTGTCGGCAGGACGTATGTGTGCCGGATGTTGCGAGCATCTGGATCGAGGCAAAGGTTTTCATGTTCAACGGCGTAACCATCGTGCAAAACACGAAGCCGCTCCATGGTCCATGCCTTGCCGTCAGCATCCAGTGAGTCTGTCAGGTTCGCCAGCGCCGCTTCAAAATCGCCACCCGACCACGCTCGCAGAAAAGAAAAGATGCCTGCGCGGATCGCTGCGGTGAAGATCTTCGAGTCTCTGGTGAGATCGCGAGAGGCTTCTTCCGCGCCTGGAGGACGCACCTCCGCAACTTCGTTTTCACGCTGGAATCCCGGCTTGCGCAGTTTCTCCCATTCATCAAGTAGGCTCGAATCGACCTGGCTCAGCATGTTTCTCAAATAGATTTCCATCTCCCTCACGGTTTCCGTTTTGGCCACGTCGGAAACGGTCTGCGCCAGCACCTTGTAAACACCGTGCAGATGCCGCAGCAGCAAACCTTCGGACCGTTGAAGCTCGTAGAGTTTGATGTAATCCGAGAACGATCGAAACTCCTCGAACATCTCCCGGGCGATCGACTTCGGGCGGATGTTCTCCTGCCCCACCCACGGATGACGTCCCGCCCATGAGTTGAACGTGTCGTAGATAAACTCACGGTTTGGTTTCGGGTGCTCCAATTTCTCCAGCTCTTCCATTCGATCGTTATATTCCAGTCCCTGAGCTTTGAGTTCCGCGATCTTCCGCCCTTTGAGCTTGTCCAGTTGTCTCCGAAGGATGATTTCCGGATCTTCGAGGATCGACTCGACCAGCGTGAGCAGATCCAGCGCGTATGTCGCCGACTCCTTGTCCAGCGAAGGCAATGTGTCGATGAGATAGAGGGATAATTCCTGATCGAGCGAGAAGTCCTCCGGCAACGCCACGTTCACCCTGAGTTTCCGTCCCGCTTCGGCATTCACCTCAATGATCCGCCGTTCCAACAAGGCCCTGAACAACTGCCACGCCCGCTTTGTGTGGGTCTTCTTCTGATTGGGTGATTCGTGGCACCGTCGGATGATTTGACGCAGATCGCCGCAGCCGTCACCAGGCCGGCCTAGGACATTGAGCAACATCGCATGGGAAATTTGAAACCGGGACACCAATCTCTCGGGTGCCGCCGTCATCAGTCGCTCGAAAGTCTTCTTGTCCCAGTTAACGAAATTTCTGTCGGGAGCCTGTCGCTTCGTGGTCTTCTTTCCATCGCGTTTGGCTTTTTCGTCCAGTTTCAGTTTCTCAATGGCATGTTCCGGAGCCTGGGCAACCACCCAGCCGACGTTGTCAAAACCCTTGCGACCGGCGCGGCCAGCAATCTGGTGAAAATCGCGGGCGCTGAGAATCCCCACCTTTTGCCCGTCAAATTTGCACAGGCGGGTGAACAACACCGTGCGGATCGGCACATTGATTCCCACGCCCAAGGTGTCAGTCCCGCAAATGACCTTCAGCAATCCCTTCTGTGCCAGTTGCTCGACGAGCACGCGGTATTTGGGCAGAAGACCGGCATGATGCAGTCCGATTCCATGACGAAGCCATCGTTTGATCTCGGGCCCATACGGACTGCTGAACTTGAATCCTTCAATGAAACTGCCGATCGCCGCCTTCTCATCACGGCTTGCCACGTTGATGCTGGTGAAGTCCTGCGCGCTCGTCGCGGCTTCGGCCTGCGTGAAATGGACGACATACACAGGCCCTTTGCCATCTTGAATCAATTTTTCCAATGTTTGAGCCAGCGGCGTTTCTGCGTAAGAAAACTCCAACGGAACCGGTCTTGATGTTCCTTTGACCGTGACCGTTGGCTTGCCTGTAAGTCTGGTCAGCTCTTCCTCGAAAAACGAAGTGTCCCCCAACGTGGCCGACATGAGCAGAAAGCGCGCTCGCGGGAGCGTCAGCAATGGCACCTGCCAGGCCACGCCTCGTTCGCGATCCGAGTAGTAATGAAACTCATCCATCACCACGTCCTGTACATTGGCTGATTCACCGTCGCGCAGTGCGATGTTTGCCAGAATCTCCGCCGTGCAACACAGGATCGGCGCATCATGGTTCACCGTGGCGTCGCCAGTCGAAAGACCGACGTTGTCGGGGCCAAATTCCCGGCAAAGCGCCAGCCACTTCTCATTCACGAGCGCCTTGATGGGGCAGGTGTAAACCGACCTGCGCCCTTGAGCGATCGACTTGAAATGAAGCGCCGCCGCCACGAGCGATTTTCCAGAACCCGTCGGCGTGTTGAGGATCACATTGCCTTCTTCAAAGACCGCGAGGATCGCCTCCTCCTGTGTCGGGTACAACTCCAACTTCTTCCCGGCGGTGTAATCGAGGAACTTTTCGAGCAACACGTCGTTCGAGCACCGGCCATCCTTCGGCAGCAAATCATATAATGTAGCGGACACAGGCTGCGGACTCTACGAGCGCGCTGTCGGGTTGAGAAGCCGATATGCTGTACGGCAAAACAGCAGTTCCGGATTTCGGAGGAGAAGCGATGCGCAGCGCTCGAAATTCTGAGTGGAATGGGAACGATACAAGTCAGCACGATTCGCGTTGCTCGTGCCCATGGCAACATGGCCCTCGACAAGGAGGGTGGAATGAAGTTTGAGGGCAAGGAGATGGAATGAATTTGGTGGCGCGCCGCTGTGGACTCTGATTGGATTGGCGCATGTCCATCGCGCATGCGGATCAAATGTTGGCAGGATTGCCC
>SXMN01000160.1 GCA_005777315.1 Verrucomicrobiales bacterium | reverse complement strand
GAGGGCCAGGCAAAGGTGGTGGTGGGCGCCCGCTCGGCCTTGTTCCTGCCCTATCGCGACCTCGGGCTGCTGGTCGTTGACGAGGCGCACGAGGCGAGCTTCAAGCAGGAGGACGGCGTCCAATATCACGCGCGCGACGTCGCGGTGATGCGCGCCAAGCTCGAGAACATCCCCGTCGTGCTCGCCTCGGCCACGCCGGCGCTGGAGAGCCGCCACATGGCCGAGATCGGCGTCTACCGGGAGCTCAAGCTGCCGGCGCGCTACGGCGGGGCCGAATTGCCGAGCCTGGAAGCGCTCGATCTCACCGTCGAACCGCCGCCGCGCGGCCGCTGGCTCGCGCCGCGGATCGTGGCCGAGCTGGCAGCGAACCTCGCCGCCGGCGAGCACACAGGCGGATTTCCTCGGGCTTGGTGATTTTGAGGAAGTCCTCCGGCGAGCCGCCGGGGGCATCGTTTTCGCCCTCGATGTAGTAGGGCATGTGTTCGCGCAGCCGGGAGCCGGGGCGATTGAGCAGCCAGAGCCGGCCGAGGGAGTTTTCGACGAGGTAGCGGACGATCCAGTGCGGGGTGAAGAGCTGGGTGACGGCGGGGATGTCCTCGGTGGGCACGGCGCTCTTGCGGGCCATGACCTGGTCCTTCCGCTCGGAGATGTAGAACTGGTAGAGCCAACCGAGGATCTCGACATTGGCCCGCTGCCCGTCGCCGCAGTCCTCGTCCCTGATCTCGGTGCGAAAAGCGTGGACAACGGAGTGCTCGGTGAGGAGGTCGTCGGGCAGGAGCAGCTCGGTCTCGTCGTCGAGTTTCTCGAAGAGGTTCGGCAGCAGGGCGTGGTAAAAACGGCAAGCGGCGAGGACGAGGTGGCGATAGACTTCGCCCTGTGCATCCGGCGACGGGATGCGGCCATCGAGGAGGTCATTGAGCCGGGTGGGGTCGGTGTGGGTTTTCAGCTCGTCGGGCAACGCTCCGGTGCGGGTGAGCTTGAGCAGCTCGGGCTGTGTCTCCGCCGCGCTGGCCGGCGTGAGGACGCGGGCGCGGAACGGATGCCAGCCGCGAGCGTCCATGAAGCGGAGCGCGGCGAGGCGATTGAACCAGGTGTAGGCTACACGCTCGATGAGCCCAGCGCGATCCGCCTGGGCGAGCTTCCGCAGCGCCGCCACCTGTGGAGCGAAGGTGGTGAGGTAGTCGGGCGTCTGGGCGGTGAGGGCGAAGTCAAGCTTGCGCGTGACCGCCTCCATCAGCTGCTTGCGGACAGCGGGGGCGAAAGTTTTGATGGCGGATGTGTTCATCGAGAAATTCAGAGGCTAATTCGGTTTCCCTTTTCCAACTCTGCCTGGGCCGCCATGCGCAGAGCCGCGAGCCATTGATCGAGGTCGGCCTCGGTGGCGATGTAAGGAAGGCTGCATTGCGGACGCAGGCTAGTCGCCGACGTGTAACGGACTGGTGTCGCGGGCGGCAGCGTTTTGTCCCCAGGTTTACCCGGAGGCGGCGGAGCGGGAGCCGCGAGCCGCGAGGCCAATGCCAATTGGGCCGGATAATCTTGCGTGAGGTAGCGCTGAAGCCGGTCGCGAATGCCGGTGACGAAACGCGCGGACTGAATGGCAGCGCAGGCTTCAACCGTGAGCGCCATCACTTGGGCGCGGCCGGACTCGTTGAGCAACGCGAAGTCTGCGACTGTCTGAAGCCGGGCTTGCTGTGTATCAACAGTAGCGAGGGCTCGGTCGCGCTCGGCTTTGAGCAGGTCCGCGAGGATTCGGCGCAACTTGGTTACAGCCGCCTTGGCCGTTGGGACGCCATTGCCCCGGTAAGGATGAGCCGAAGCCGCAAGATCCCGCAGTGGCTGGACCTCGGCGCTCGGGACTTCAGCAAAGTTGGCCTCTTCGTCCCGCAGAAAGTCGATGGCTTCATCGAAGGCGGTGTGTTGCGGGCCATGCATGAACGCCTTGATCGGGGACAGTAGATCTTCTTTTGCGGTGAGCAGGTCATCCTCAAAATCGGATAGATGATTTAGCAGGTAGGTATAATCCTTCTCCGCGAAAGTGTTCAGTTTCCCGACGATAGGGCGAAGCGGTTCGAGAAAGGCGTAGCGAGTGGCCTGGTCAAGCAGCACGGTGAGATCGCGAGCTTCAGCAGCCAGGGCCTCGGAGGTGAGTTGCCCAACGGAGCGGGCTTCCGTTCCGCCGTTGGGACGGTCAAAGAAGTCGTGATGGAATTTCTTGAGGGCGTTGACCTTGGTAGCGTCAAATTGTTCCTGCAAGCGCACCCGAACACTGCCGTGCTGCCGGGTGTTTCTGAGAAGTTCAAACGCGCTGCGGGCATCCAGCAGCTCGGCGGTGCGCAGTTCCACCTTGCCCATGCGGAACAAGCGGCTCACCAGGGTGAGCACCGCCATCGGATACCAGCCATAGGGGCGCTTGCCGAAATTCCGGAGGATTTCCTCGATGGAGGTGCGTTCGCCATTGTTTTGGTTCCGCATCACATAGGTGAGAATCTCCTGCTCGGCCTCCGACGGCGTCTGAGCGCCACTGGTGAGAAGATCGTCCTGGGCGAGGAGGGCCTGCGACAGAGTTGTCTCATCGTAAGCGCCTTTCAGCATCCGCAGGCTGGGGAATGAGAAGGAGATGAGTTCCTGGCAGGCTTTGGCGAAGCGATTGCGGGCATCGCCTTCACCCACGGTATCGAGGCGGGAACCATTCAGGTAAAGCGGGGCTTTGCTGAGGAACTGGCTGGCCAGTTCCTGCATGGCCGTCCGCCGGACGCTGTTCTGCTGGCTGCGCTGGTCGAGGATGGCCTTGCGCGAGGCATCGCCCGCGCCGGTGTTCTGTTGGACGTATTTTTGCGTCTTGAGAAAGAGACGGGCTTGATCGGTGAGGCCTGTGTCGGCGGGCAGAACAGCAAGGAGTTCGGCCTTCCCCGTATTCTGTGCGGCAAGTGTTGTGGCGTTGGTGTGGTTCGGATGCTCCGTCGTGATGATGTTCAGGGCGACGTCGGCCTCCCGTCCGATAAGGGCATCATCAAGTTTGCGGGCATAGGCATAATCCTGCCCATTCCCTTCGTAACGGATCTTTGGGTCGCGGAGCACGTCGGCGAACAAGACTTTGGTGAGGAGGTCGGCCACCATCGAGTCGTCGATCTCAGTGTTCTTGATCTCAACTTCGATGTCCTTTTCGGTGTCCGTGAGGAACTCGAAGATATCGGCGTTGCGCTGCAAATAGGATTGGCTTTCCAGTTTTGCCAACGCCTCAAGAACCGCTTTTTCGTGAGCGCGGATGTCGATGTCGGGCCGGTCAATCAGCAGGATGGCAACGTTACGAGGCGTGGCCTTGAACTCACGCACCCACTTGAGCAGGAAAAGCGATTTGAGAATCCGAATCTGGAGCCCTTCCCCCAACTGCCTTTCGGCCATTTTGATGGTGGTTTGCATGTCGCCCCGAATGGAGGCCGAGATGCCATCATACATGAGGTCGAAGGTGGCGAGATGGCCCACGTCTTCATTCCGAACGGCCTTGGCGACCTCCTGGAAAACCGCGAGCATGGAACGTTCGCCCACGGAAAGATATTTTCCGGTGAAGACGCCGTGTTTGGAGAGTTGCTGGATCGCGAGTTGGAAAAGGTCGAATTGGTAGGTATGGAACGGATAGAATCCGCAGAATTCGTCGCTCCCACGCCATCCGTGCAAGTTGATCGAGTTGTCGCCAAAGCGGTAAAGCGTTTGGAGGTTATCCTTCTCGCGGTCGTAGATGTCGGTGAGGACTTCCGGCTCATCTTCCTGTTTCGCCAGCAGGCGCTTTTGGATGACCTCGCGCACGTCAGCGCTGGCGAGCGTGAGCTGGGTCTTGAACCGGCCCATGATCTTGGTGATGTCTTGGGCGGCCAATCCCTTGAAAGACCCAAGAACGCCTTCGAGATCAGCTTGAGATGTCACGAAAATCCAGGCTCTGCCATTGCAGACCGTGCCCAATGTTTCCGCCACGGTCTGGAGATTGAGCATGAGCTTGGAGTCCTGGCCGATGAACTGGCCCACTTCATCCACGAAAAAATTCAGGCGAAAGCCCGCCGGTTGCCGAGCGATATAGTCTTTCACCATCTGCGCAAAGCTCTCGATGGAGACACGATAATCCTCGCGGACCTGCCGCATGAGATTGGAGGCTTCGGACTCTGCCACTCCGAAATGCGCCGCATAGGCTTTGGCGAACGCGGCCTTCCGGGCCGTCGCGATGGCCTCGCGGTCCCGCTCCCAAGGCGTGCCGTTGACCCGGAGATAGGTCTCTTTGAAAGGGCCGAAATCACCACGCACGTCGAGATCATGCTCAAAGCGGGCGATGTAGCCTTGCTTGCCGTAGTAGCCCTGCAACTCGTTCAAGACTTTGACGAAAACTTCGAGAATGGGAGCCGTGTGATCACCACCGATGCCGTCGAACTTCTGATCAATGTTGAACAAGATGCTCCGCGATGGAATGGCGGTCGCCTTGCGCAAATTGGCTTTTACGATCTCGTCTTCGATCTTCGGAAGAACGATGTCAGCGGGACGAATCCCGTTGGCAAGTGGCTGGCCGTCGAGGATGAGGGAAAGAATCTTGAGCAAGTGCGATTTACCCGAGCCAAAGAAACCCGAGATCCACACGCCGTTTGCGGTTAATTCGGTGAGGTAACGATCCGTGAAAATGCCAAGTCCCCGGGCGACATCGCGGGTGACGACATATTCCTCAAGTTCGGTCTGGAGGTTGCGAGCATCATCGGCCTTGATGACGCCATCAATGGGGCGGTCAACCGGTTTAAGGAAGAGTTCGTGTATCTTCATGGAGGTCAAAGGCGATAGTGGTCGAGATTCGTGGCGCGATAATAGGGATTGTTGATACGCGGACTTGGGATTGATCCGAACAATCGCAGGTGCGAGCCGCCAGCGGGGTCCTGCGCGTATTCACCGGGGAAGAAGATCACCACCGGATGACGCAACATTGCTGGTTGGAGCGACTCCAGAATTGTGTGAGTGCGCAGGAAAGGAAAAATCCGGCCCGGCCCGGTGATGAGAGTTAATTGCGTTCCATCCTCTCCGATGGCTCGAATTAAACGTGGGATCAAATGAGTCTTGGGGTCGGAATAATTCTGGAGTGTTTCAAGAATCTCCACCTTTTGAGAACTAGCCTCATCTCGCACAAGGTCTTCGAGGACGTTGTGCTCATCCAATTCCTCCAGCACGAGGTTGAACAGGTCGAGGGCTTTAATCGTGATGCCCGTGTTTTGCAGCCGCATCGCAAGGCTCGCAACCGTTCGTCTGATGGCATCCTCCTGCGCTGGGTCGTAGGTTTGGATGAAGATCGGCACTTCGTTCGCCAACCCTTTCATCGCGAGGAAATTCGGATGACTCAAAGTTTTGAAGAGACGCTCGGATAGATCGTTCATGTTCATGGCGTTCGGCGGCTGGAAATCTCCGCGTCGGGAACGAGGAACCCGGCCAGCCAATCGGGGCTGTCGGAAGTGATAGCGCGAACGACCGTCGGCGAGAGGGCGGGTCGCTGAATGGTCCCTAGGGCGGTCCCCGTTGCGAGCAACCCCGCCTCGGCAAGCATCCGCAGAAGCACTTGCCGGACTTTGTTCTTCGATGAAGTGGTCAGTCGAGCAAGCTCCGGGTGAGAGGGGCTTTTGTTTTCAATGTAGGCCTCGTAGTCGGAAGGGCGCAGGACGGCGTCGTGGGACGCGAGTTTTTCCCGCAAAGTATAGGAAGCGAACTCAAAGGCGAACCGGATGCTCTTGCACACTGCGAGCCAGGCGATGGCCGCGCGATCCTCAGCGGTGGCCTGAGCGGCCAGAATGAGCTGATCTTGAGTCAAGGTCCCAAGCCGTTGACGGAACTCCCGCTCAAGACGAATCGCGGTGCTCGCGCTCCGGCATTGCAGGGCGTTTGAGGAAAGTATGCGCTGCTTGGCGAGATCCCAGTCGCCAGCCGCAAGGTAGTGCTCGGCAACAATTCTCGCCAACTCGGGGCGCAATGAGGCTGCGGTGAAACCGAGACTGAACCCGGAAAACGTGGGGGAATGCTTGGAATGGGATTGAATCTTGGCGGCCATCGTCATCCGAGCTTTTTCGTGGACCTCAGTTTTGCGCCTTTTCGCACGGCGACGTCGGTCGGTTCCTGGGCTGCGAGTCCACCCTTCACCCATTGGTCAACTTCGGAGGCAAGGAACTTCCAAAGTCGCCCGAGCTTGTGCGCGGGCATGCTCTTCCGGGTGATCCACTTGTAGATCGTGTCCGGATTGACTCCGAGATGCAGTGCGATCTCGTCCACGGATAACCAGCGTTCTGTCATAAAGACCCTTTCCACAATTGGCCTCCCCCAAGGCTCAATCGTTGGGAAGCAACGGTTTCAGCATTGGATGCTACACGCATTGTCCAAGAAGACCAGCCAAAACCCGGATGAAGCTGGAAGGGTAATGAAAGATAACTTGGAACGTTTTGCTGTGGCGGAGCTAACCTCCTCAAACTCGACGTCGATCTTCGGCAGCTCGGCCGTGTTCAGGCTGAGATTGGAGATGCAGCTCTTGTAATTGGCCGGCACGGTGGCCCTTTGTCGGCGACGGTGCGCTGGATGTCGCAGCTGGAAACGCGGTCACCGAAGTCTCAGAAGTTGTATTTCTTCCGGCGTAACTCGAACGCGTCTTTGCCGCCTTCCATTGTTTTCGTGATTGCGTCCCGAACATCCGGCTCATCGATTGCACCAAACGCCTTGCGTTCCCCAAGCACCATTTCAACCACGTTCTCGGAATCTCCGTTTACCGCAATGTTTGCATTGTGGGTTGCCAGAATGAGCTGCCGCTCAGCTTTCGTTTTCCGAATCGTTCGAATAATGTCGTTGATGATCCGATTATCGAGGTCCTCCTCAGGCTGGTCGATGATAAGCGGACCATTTGATTGATTCATGAGAATGTTGAGAAGCGTGGCGGCCTGCTCGCCCTGCGAAGCTTTCCGAAATTCAATTTCTGCGCCGTCACGAAGCTGGAAGATTTCCACGCGAGGGCGAAGGATTGCTTGAAGTGCCGTTGCAACCCGGTCGGCACTGATTCGCTCGCGGAGCTTCTCCATGAAGCCATCCTCAAGGGCCACATGAATGAGCGGCGTAGCTGGTGGCACACCTTTTTCAGTCGGCGCACCCTCTTTCCATTTCACGAGAGCAATCAATTCATCCTGCAAAGTCTTCCACTGCGTTGCCACGTCCGCCGCCTTTAGAACGCTACTCACGAGTGCATCAATCCGGTTCTCCCGAATCATCGGAAGGTCGAGAACCTTTCGGACTGCCTCATGGGCTTCCGTAAAATCAGGCGTTTGGGAGAGCTTGCCGCGTGCGAGTCCAGACGACGCGTCCTTAATCGTGGCAACCTGCTTTCCGACCAATGTGTGCAAATCAGTTTGAAGAACAACGCGATCTTTGCGCAATTCGTCGAGCTGCTTGTCAGCATCGCGGAGGTTAGTTTCCTCGATGGTCGCAGCATCAAGCTGTTGCGATGCGGTCCGCAACTGAGCGTTCAAGTTCTCAATCGAATCCAGAACCGATTGCTTGCCCTGAAGTGCATTCTTTTGCTCTTCGTATTCTGCCTGATGTTTGTCGAGGGTTGGCTTCCACTCAACTACTGCGGCTTCGACGGAAGAAATTGTCGAATCGAACCACGTCACGAGCTGGTCACGGTGTTTAATCAAATCGCCCTTCGAATCAGGTTCATCCTTAACGGCGGCACGAAAAGTGTCGAATGCCTGCGTGAGTTTGGCGATTCCAGGGATCAGTGGCTGCGCGTTTGCCAGGCTCCGTATTTCAAGCGTGAACTCATTCAACGCACCGGTTAACTGCTCGCGCATCAGCTTCAAGCGCTCAGTTGTGCTTTCGAGAGCAGATTGCTGCTGTAGATACTTGTCATGGTCAGCAATGGCAGGTGTCGCGGGTTGATTGCCCGTTGTGAGCTGCTTCTGAAGATTCTCAACTTGGGCTCTGATGAGCTTCGCTTGCGTGTCGGCATGAGCACGGGCGAGTTTGGCAGCCGATAGTCGAACCGCTTTGGCGAGAGACTCCGACAACGACTGACTGTTCTTTTTCAGTTTGGCTTCGATCTCGTAATGCGTCAGTGGAGGCGGGTGAGGGCAGGAATTCCGATTTGAAAAAAATCACAGTTTTTTTCATTTTATCTTTTATATGGTACGTATGCTGCTGCATATACGGTCCATATGACATCTATCTCCGACGCTTTTCCCAAT
>SXMN01000159.1 GCA_005777315.1 Verrucomicrobiales bacterium | reverse complement strand
GCCGCACAATCTCGGCGAAGTGATCGACGGCATCTGCGCTCAAATTGACAATCCGGCGATCACGGTGCCGGAATTGATGAAGTTCGTCAAAGGACCGGATTTTCCAACAGGCGGTTTTCTCTGCGGTGTCGAGGGGATCAAGAATTACTTCGAGACCGGAAAGGGCAGCTTGAAACTGCGCGGCCGTGTTGGTGTCGAGGAGATGAAGGGCGGAAGAGAGCAGCTCGTCATCACCGAAATTCCTTTCAACGTCAACCGCGCCGCTCTTGAAGCAAGCATCGCCAATCTGGTGAATGAAAAGATCATCACCGAGATCAGTGCGATGCGGAACGAGTCGGACGAGCATTGCCGGCTGGTGATCGAGCTCAAGCGAGATGCCCTGCCGAAGGTGGTCATCAACAACCTCTACAAGCACACACAGCTTGAGGTTTCGTTCAGTGTCAATTCCCTCGCCATCGATCGAGGCCGGCCCAAAACGCTCAACCTCAAGCAGATCATCCAGTGTTACATCGAGCACCGGCGTGAAGTCATCCTGCGCCGAACCCGCTTCGAGCTGCGGAAGGCCGAGGATCGCGCCGAACTTCTCGAAGGATACCTTATCGCGCTCGCCAATCTCGATGAGTTCATCCACATCATTCGTTCGAGCAAGAATCGAGAGGAGGCGCGAATCAAGTTGCTTGCATTTGAATGGGCGCGCGACCAGGTCGAGCGCTGGGGTATCCTGATCCGCAACGAGGCGAGATTGACCGCCGGCCGTTATGCGCTTACCGAACGCCAGGTGGATGCCATTCTTGATCTCAGGCTCTATCAGTTGACGGGCCTGGAAATCGACAAAGTTGAGACGGAATACAAGGCGCTTCTCGAAGCGATCAAGGATCTCCTCGACATCCTCGCAAAGGAATCGCGCGTGATGGCCATCATCAAGAAGGAGCTCAAGGACATCAAAGAAAGGCACGCCACGCCACGAAAGACCGAGATCGTGCCTGACGAAGGCGAGATTGCCATCGAGGACTTGATCGCGAACGAAGGCGTCATCATCACCCTCACGCACAGCGGCCTGATCAAGCGCACGAATGTCAGCCAGTACCGCGCTCAACGGCGCGGCGGCAAAGGTGTCATCGGCATGGCGACCCGCGAGGCGGACACTCCCGAGGAATCTGATTTCATCGAGCATCTCTTCACGGCCAGCACGCATGACTATCTGATGTTCTTCACCAACATGGGACGCGTGTACGTTGAGAGAGTGCATGAGATTCCCGACATGGGGCGCGCCTCGAAGGGCCGCAGCATCGCAAATCTACTTGAATTGAAGGCGGAAGAAAAAGTTGCCGCCATGATTCGGATTCTATCGAAGACTGACGAGAACCGCGAAGACGTGACCTGGGCGCAACCCGGCGAGCTGTTCTTCGCCACCCAGCAGGGCACCGTGAAGAAGACCTCGCTCTCCGATTTCGCCAATGTTCGCAAGGGCGGCATCATCGCCATTGCCATTGACCAGGGGGACACTCTTATCGAGGTCAAGCTCACATGCGGCTGCATCATTGAACAAGGCGAAGTCAAGAATCCGGGTGACGATGTCGTTCTCATCACCAAGGACGGCATGAGTATCCGCTTCAGCGAATCCGACGTGCGCTCAATGGGCCGATCCGCCGCCGGAGTGAAAGGCATAACCTTGGAAAAGGGGGATGAAGTCGTTGCCCTGGCTGTGGTTGTTCCGGATGCAACACTTTTGGTTGCCGGAGCGAATGGCATCGGAAAGCGCACGTCTTTCGAGGAATACCTGGTTCAGTCCGAAAGTGGAGCCCGCAAGCAGTCCCGTGGAGGCAAGGGGCGGATCACCATGAAGGTCGGAGACAAGACCGGCGGAGTGGTGGGCGCGCTGACAGTGCGCGACGCCGACGAGATCATGTTGATTACAACCGGGGGCCAGATGGTCCGGACCTTTGTGAAACACATCCGCGAAGCAGGGCGGAACACAATGGGTGTGAAACTCGTCAACCTCGAGCCACCCGACAAGCTTCTGGCGATCGCTCCAGTCATCAGCGAGGATCACGAAGGGGCGGTCGTTGCTCCGGTGGAAACCTGAGCAAGAGGCAGGCTCCACCCAATAAAGTCTGTTGCGTTGCGTTCCTATTCGATTGATTGCCGAACCTCGGTTTTCAGCATCGCGGCGTTCACGTCGCTTCAAAATTCATTGGCGATTGAAAGCGAAGCGGTCTGAGCCCCCCCGCCCCATGGCGGAGTGGCATGAACGCATGATTCGGTAGAAAAAGGCGCAAGCATCTGCCTGCGCCTTTTTCGTTGATCTCGAACAGATGATCAGGAGCGCTTCTGCGTCCGACGGCGATAAATCGCAAAACCGAACAGGCCCAGTCCGAACATCATCGCGTACTCGTTCGGTTCCGGTACTGGCGTGGTGCCTGCCGGGCCAAGTTCGCCACCGGCATTGATCTGGCCTCCCGAACCAAAACCATTGAATGTGACGTTGAGGAGGAAGGCCGCATTGGGGGTGCTACTGATGAAGATCTTGTCACGCGAGGAGGTGTTGACCCAGTTATTGATCGTCAGGCCACCAGCACTGCGAGTGGCGCTGGAAAACGTAAGCGAGCTGCTGGTTCCGTTGTCCGTCAGATCGATGGTGCTGCCCGCCCCGAGTGCCAACGCGCCGAAGCTCGCAGTGCGAGCGGCTGCAGTGTCGTTGACCGCCAGTGTGCCACCCGCGAATGAGACACCACCTGGTGTGCTCACGTTGGCTCCAATGTTCATGGTGCCGCTCGTAAGAGTGACGCTGCCGGAACCAAGAGCGCTGGCAGAATTGGCGTTGAGCGTTCCACCATTCGCCACCCCGAAAGAGCCGGAGAAGGTGTTGTTTCCCGAAAGCGTGAGAGAGTTGGCTCCTGAGAACGTAACGGAGCCTGCACCACTGATGGCATTCGCATAAGAAATGGCTGCGCCTGCGCTGAAAGTTCCGCCGGAAGCGATACTCAGTGAACTAGCGCTTCCGAGAGCTCCGGCCTTGTTGGCGTTCAATTGTCCGCTGTTGATCGCGAGTGCTCCACTGAAGGTGTTTGCGCTCGCACCAGAAAAAGTGATCTGTTTCCCGGCTCCTCCTGCCAAAGTCAAGGCACTGCTGCCACTGATGATTCCGCTGAAGTTGAGGTTTCCTGAAGCAGCATTCCACGTCTCGATGCCACCAACGGCCACTGGTGCGCTGAACGCCTGGGAGTTCGCGCTGCTATTGATGATGCCTCCAGTGCCGATCGTGAGGATCGAGCTTCCACCGATCGAGTAAGCCAGTGCTGTACTAAGAAAGTTCAGCCCAAGAACCGTTCGAGCTGAATTCATAACGAGTGTCGTCTGTGTAGGGGAATCATTGAACTGAGCAGTGTCCGTCGAGGTCGGCGTCACACCTGCCGCGCTATCGGCGGAATTCCGCCAGTTGCCGTCACGGACAAATCGTTGCCCGTTTCCAGTGGAAGCACCCTGCCAGGTATATGTCGCGGCTTCACTAGATTGAGCGACTGACAACAACGAGAGGATGACTAACGAAGATAATTTAATTTTCATTCTTTACACAAACATGATTGCGCATTGCCTCCCTCACCAAGCAGCGCCAGTGCCAGAATGGGGATTGCGCCTACAGTGCTGCAAGACAGAATCCTACACGAATGTAAGATGATCAGGCTTCGGCAGATTCCGGGACAGAATTCCGAAAACAGGACAGTGGAAGACAGTGATGCTGGACAGTTCAGCCGGGTTTCGCCGGTGGATCACTCTGCGCTTGCTGTCGATGTGGTTACATCATTGCCAACGCGGAACGTCGCGAGGCTGGTTTGGGCTGAGGCGGGATCATTGAGACAAACCACACCGCTGTAGATTCGCAGGTGCGGATGTCCGCGAAGTTCCAAAGGAAATCGATTGATCAACGAGCAGGCGAACGATCCCAGGCTATCGTACCCCTCATGCCGTACTGCCGGCCGATTAACGAGCCTGAACTCTCCACACCTGCCGGGACAGGCATGCTTGAGCAGCTCGAGCGTCACACGGCCCATCGTGTAACGCGGGTTGATCTCTACCAACGGCTTCAGACAGCAATGACCGTCCTGTGACCGATAAACGAACGCGTCGATTCCCACGGGACCGATGTAGTCGGCACAGGCAAGTTCAATCTCGAGCATTACGAAGAGTTCAGCATAGAGTCGCTCAACGCGCCGACCAATATCGGCAGGATCTTGAAGAAGATCGATCGCTTGTGGAGGAATCCGTCGCTCGCTTCCCGAGCGAGCCCAGTTTGCCTGGAACTGTCCTCTCGCGTCATTGGTCAATCCTGTGTAGCCGCAAAGCTTCAGGCCCTCGGAAGTCATTTCCAGTTGCGCGGAGAAATCAATTTCCCGCTCCAGCCATGGCTCAACGACTAGCTGCTGGCCGCTCTCAAATGCGCGCTGCATCCATCGAGTCTGTGCTGGCAAAACCTCCGGTTCCCAGAGCCGGATGGCATTGCCACCCGCGAGACCGAGTGCCTCCTTGATCACGATTTTGTGATGTCCTCGCGCGCGAATCGTCGCGATAGCGGCATGTGCCGCATCCATGGAATCGACAGCCACCCCCACCTCCTGCGCTGTGCAAAGCCAGCGCTCCGCAGGAGGTTCGCTCCGAATGGACGGACGCGCCGTGTTGTTTGTGGCATTTTGCGATTCAAATAGCATCAGCAGCTTCCTCAACAGTTCCGCACTCCACACCTTGGAATAGAGCTGCGCAATTTTACGATTGTATCGCTGATCGGGTCGCCGTGATTCAGCCGTCACTTTTTCGAAAAGTGGCGCAAGGAGCTCCAGGCTGTCCGGTCCCCAGGCCCAAGGCTGCAAACGTCCGAGTTTCCGTAATTGAAGTGTGGCGAGGTTCACGCTCGGCGTCCTCTCTCGATCTACAGGCGCTGAAGAGTCGTTGGCGATTCTTTCGCCAGGATTCAATACAGATCCACATTCCATCCCGGCGATCTCCACAAACTCCGGCAACGCGAATCCGGCCTCTTTCAGTCCGTTGAGAAACTCGACGGAGGGCCGGCGGTTGACGAGCACGATGTCATCCTGGCGACACAGGAACTGCGGCAGGTTCTCCAGCTCGCGCACCAGTTGAACCTGATGTTTGGTGGGATTGAATGCCCTGCCTTGGGCGATGAAAGCCTCGGCAAGAGGATTGAAAACAAAGACGCTTGGAGTGCGCCCCTTGGACTGTGAATAGACATTCAGTTCGTCGATGAATCGGGATTCAAAACCGGCGGAGCGCCGGCCATCGAAGTTGATCACCGGACCTTTGGCTCTCGCTGGTGAAAGCGGAAACCTGAGCTGCCGGCAGAAGGCTTCCCAATCGGTTTGTGTTGGATTCTTCCACCGCCGAAACCACTTCAATCCATACGCAACATGCGCGATCTCGTCCTGATAAATCTTTTCCAGCAGCCGCGCACTTGCAGCGTCGCCCACAGTCTGGAAATCAGCGGAAAACTTCCGCGCAAAATCGAGATTTGCCTGTTCGAATGTGAGGCTCAATCCAGCGACGTAATCCATCGGGCTCTCCATTCCGGAAATCGCGCGCCAGAAATAACCGCTCACCGGAAGTTCGCCGAAATGAACTCCGCACTCCTGCATCCGGTCGATGTAGAGCCGGGTGTGGTTCTGTTCGTCCTTGAGTGTCTGGAGCACGCCGCGGCGAAACGCCGCGGGCGCATCCGGAAATCGCAAAAGCACCAGAGCCATCAGCTCGGTGGCGAGCAATTCGTGATTCGCGAAAAAGTGGAGCAGGCGGCCCCGTTCGCGCGCATCTTCAAGCTGGTTTGTTCCCGGAAACTCTCCCTTGCCCGATCCCTGCGGTTTGAAGCGCAATTCAGGGGGGCGGCCCGGCGCTGATGGCGCGACGATCGCCGCCCCGGGCTTCTCATCCGTGATGGCCGCCGGGCAGTGAAGCTTTTCTTCAAGCGTTGTCGCCAGGAGTACTCGTTCGGCTAATTCACGCAGTTCCATGCGAATTCGAAACGCCAGCTACGCCAGTCCGCGTTGCCGGGCAGCTTCGTAAAGAAAGACCGCCGCCGCGCTGCTCACATTTAATGAATCAACATTCCACGGCATCGGGACGGCGACGTGTTCGGAGCATGATTGCAGGACTTGGGGAGAAATCCCGTAACCCTCGCTGCCAAGAACGATGCAACAATCCTGCCGGAGGTCGGCCTGGGAAAGTGTTTTGCCGTTTGCATGCGGGTGAGCGGCGATGACAGCAATGCCACGGTGCGAAAGTTTGGAAAGTTCCGCGGCGAGATTCGCGACCCGCGTCGTCGGCAAGTGAAAGATTCCACCCATTGAATTGCGAACGGCGCGGCGAAGCCACGGACTCGAACAGGTCTCGCCCGTGATCAGGAACTGGACCCCGAACGCGGCGCAGTTCCGCGCCACCACCCCGAGGTTCTCCGCGCTGGTCAGGCCATCGGCGGCCAGAAGGAGCAACGGCCTGGATCCATCGCTAAGAATGGCCTCAAGCGTCGCGGGTGGTGGAATCTTCGCGAGCGCCAGAACTCCGTGGTACAATTGAAATCCAACCATTGTTTCGAGCAGGGCTTTTGGAGCGACATAAGCCCTTACGTGCTCAGTGCGTTCCCGGAGCCGGCCTTCGATCCGGGCGAGCCAGTCCTCCGTGACCAGAACAGAGATGATCTCAAACGGGGTGTTGAGCAGACGTTGAACGACCTTCTCCCCCTCCGCGACGAAAATTCCTTTCCTCTCATGCTCTGCCGCGCGACGCATCGTGCGGTAAGGCTCGAGTTCAGGAAGGTCGAGAGTGTCGGTCTTGTGGATCGTAAGCATTGCGTCGAATCACCCAAGGCAAGCGTGGCTGCGAATCAAGCACCGACGCCTCTCGAAAGGGAATTGCCAATGCTTGCGTGAAAGTGCCTCTCGACGCAAATGACAGAGCATCGACGAAGTGAATTCTTTGCTGTGTCCACCCGGGTCTGAACTATCGGACACCCGGGGAAGTTGCCTTGTGGCCGATCAGCGAACGGTCCAGGTGCGAACAGCGATAGACGAATGCCGGCGGCAGGTTTGCCCAGATGACCGGACTGGTTTCGACATGAGCAAACCGGCTCTTGAGCAGCCGGCGGAACTGGCGCGCATTCGGCAGCCAGAGGGCATGGACGTATGCAAATGTGGTGAACACGCCATCCGGTGACAGCCCTTTGACGATGATGTCCATGATCCGCATTTGATCGTCGATCGGCAGGTTGGCCCAAGGCAGGCCGCTGACGATGTACTTCGCGCGTTTCTTCCCGTGAAGTGCGAGGTAGTCAAGCATCCGCTCCGCGGAGTCGTTGTAAACGTTGAGGTCGGGGAACCTGCGCTTGAGGGTGCGAACGGAAGCGGGGTCGAGCTCCATGGCAATGAACGTGGCCAGGCGACCGATCCGTTCGAGAATCGGGCCGGTGAAGGCTCCCGTGCCCGGACCGAGTTCAACCACGGTGTCGGCATTGGAAAGCGAAAAGCCGTCAATCATTGCGCGAGCCAGCACGGGTGAACTTGGGCTGAGGGCACCAACAATCGCTGGATCGCGGAGAAATGACTGAAAAAAAGCAAGGTGCCCCGCAAAATCAAACTCAATGCCGTTGGGTGGCCGCATTGTCTTGGTCCCGACACTTGCGCGTCTCGGATCTTTCCGCCTGCTCAAAGAATCATTCATGTGTGCTGGACGTTTCTTGTTCGCGCATATCTGCGGCACACCAAACACCGCAAGAACAACTTAGGTTGGGTTCGATGACGTATGGCAACTAATCAAGACAGGCATTTGAAGGCAAGCCATTCTTTCCCTCCATTCGGTCGGTTCTGAGCAGCATTGAGCTTGGCTACGGACCGACTAAACCGCTTTCGCCTGTGTAATCACCCCTGGCGCGAATCGCCGACATTCTGTAGCGACCTCTCTTGAGAGCGCCGACAACTTTCAACTGAACTGAATACGGCGCACTTGCGAGATGCCGCTACGGATCCCCGTCAGGCGGCGCCCAGGAGACTCTTGATGCGTTTTATATGGCGCGGAATCGCAGCGTAGGGATTCTCGGTGGCTTCATACTCCAACGTGACGTAGCCCTGATAATTGGCGGAACTCAGAATCTTGACCGCCCGTTCCAGGTCAGCCTCCTCCTTGGGGCCACCCTTCTTCTGCATCTCGACCTTTAATTGAACATTCACCGCGTAGGGGGCGCAGCGTTCGAGGTCGCGGTAGGGATCAGCAGTGTGAAAATTTCCCGTGTCGAGATTGATGCCCACCCATGGGCTCTGGACCGTCCGCAAGATTTCGAGAATATCGTCCGCTTCGGCGACGATCCCTCCGTGATTTTCCAATCCAAGCATGACGCCGCGCGTTCCAGCGTAAGCAGCGCATTCCTCCAGCGCGCCGATGCATCGCTTCTTGGCTTCCTCCGCCGTCGTCCCCCGCAGATCTCCGGCAAATACCCTGAGATGGGTCGCGCCCATCAATGCAGTGCGATCAATCCATCGCCGCGCCAGGGCAATTTCAGCATCGCGCTTTTCACCACGCGGATGAGTGAAGGTATTCCCGATCGCACTTCCACTGATTGCCACGCCGCGCAGAAACGCGTGGCGTTTGACCCTCAAAAGATAATCGTCCGTCACGTTTGCGGGAAAATAGTAGCTGGTCAGTTCAGCACCAACGCATCCCTGGTCCGCGCAGTAATCGATGAACTGAAACATGTCGATGCGCTCCCCTTCGGGAACCTGCCCGCCTCGTTTATGGTCTGAATCCTTGAAATGATCTCTCAGCGAATATGCGGCGAGGCCCGGGAGGAGACGCGGTTTTCCAGAGCGAGCAAATGGCGTGACAGCGCGAGTCGTGGATGCGCCGATCGCAAAAGGCGCAACAAGGACGGCGGTCGTCAGGCGTTGGAGGAACATCCTCCGGGACGTTGATTGGGTCATAGGTTCGAGTCCATTAGCACCGTCGGTGCGAATGGGGAATCAAATTTTCACTTCAGGGCAATGAACATAAAGAACCCAACGGAAGGCGTGGATCAGCGATTTACTGAGGAGACCGTGGGATAGGCTACGAATGATGGCGAGCGCCACAGATGCAGATGCGAGGCGCGAACGCGGGAGGATGCCCGCAGCTGCCTCCGACCAAGCGAGCAACGAAGCAGATGCGTCTGTGCCGCCGTCAAGATTTGGAGCCTATCCCACGGTCTCCTCAGTACTATCCCATTCCGCATTTCGTGGTTCCAACTGTTCCTTGCAGGTTCATAATCCGCCCCATGAACAAAGACCGTGTCGCAGAAATCTTGTCCGAAATCGGCGTCTTGCTCGAACTCAAAGGCGAAAACCCGTTCAAAACCCGCGCCTACGCCAGTGCCGCCCGCACCATCGAATCCTTGTCCGAGCCGCTTGAAAAACTTGTGGCGGAAGAACGATTGGGAACGATCAAAGGAATCGGCGATGCGCTCCAAAGCAAGATCACGGAACTCGTCTCCACTGGAAAACTTGCCTACTACGACAATCTCAAAGCCTCTTTCCCAGAAGGGTTGCTCTCACTGCTCCAGATTCCCGGTCTCGGCCCGAAAAAAGTGAAGGCGCTCTACGAGAAGCTGGGAATTACGAACTTCGATCAACTCACGGAATCCTGCCGCTCAAACAAGGTCGCGGAGCTGGACGGCTTTGGAGAGAAGACGCAGGCGAAGATTCTCGAAGGGATCGAGTTCCGGAAGACTTACGCCAGCCGCCACCATTTGCATGCCGCCTTGAGCGCGGCGGAACCCATCCTCGACCAGTTCCGTAGTCATCCTGATGTGATCCGTTGCAGCACGGCGGGAAGCCTCAGGCGCAGCAAGGAAGTCATCGGTGACATCGATTTCCTGGTGTCATCGAAGCAGCCGGCCAGTGTCGTGGATTTCTTCGTGGAACTGCCTGGAATCATGAGCGTGTCCGCAAAGGGTGAAACAAAGGCCAGCGTGGTGCTTGGTGATGGAATCCAGGCCGACCTGCGCGTGGTGAGCGACCGGGAATTTCCCTTTGCCCTCGCCTACTTCACCGGCAGCAAGGAGCACAACATCGTCATGCGTCAGCGAGCGATCCAGAGAGGGCTTCGGCTCAACGAGTATGGTTTGTTCCGGGCGAACGAAGAGACGCGTGACCCCGCCCTGCTTGTTCCCTGTGCCACGGAGGAGGAAATTTTTCAGCAGTTGAACCTTGAGTATATCGCGCCTGAATTGCGGGAGGATCACGGAGAATTCGCGGCTGCCGAGGCGGGCAAATTGCCACGGCTTATCGAGTGGACTGAGCTTCGCGGCTCTCTGCACAACCACTCGAACTGGAGCGATGGGCAGAACACACTCGATGACATTGTCACCCACATGACCGGGCTTGGGTGCGAATACTGGGCGATCACGGACCACTCGAAATCCTCCTTTCAGGCACACGGCCTGACGCCGGAACGACTCCGCTCCCAGATCAAGGAAGTGCGGGCAATCAACCACCGGCTCGAAGGTGAGGGCAGTTCCTTCCGGCTCCTCACCGGCAGCGAAGTGGACATCCTGAGCGATGGCAGGCTGGACTTTGACGACGATCTGCTTGTGGATCTGGAAGTCGTGGTTGCGAGCATTCATCAAGGATTCACGCAAAGCGAAGCCGAGACCACCAAACGGCTCATCCGCGCCGCCGAGAACCCCTTCGTGCACACGCTAGGTCACTTGACCGGACGCCTCCTGCTGGAACGCGAACCCTACAAAGTGAACCACCACGCCGTGATCGACGCGTGTGCCGGGACGGGAACCTGGATCGAGCTTAACGCCAACCCATACCGGTTCGACATGGACTGGCGCCTCTGGCATTACGCGAAGGACAAAGGAGTGAAGTGTGTCATCAATTGCGATGCCCATCGCCAGGAACACGCCGGCTTTCTCCGGCTTGGAGCGGGCATCGCGCGCAAGGGCTGGCTGACAAAGGCCGATGTGATCAACACACTGCCGCTGGCCAGATTGAGGATTGAGCTGGCGCTGAAACGCGGGGCAAGGGTGAAATGAAGCCCCCATTGATCGGAGCCACCATGTTCGCAAGGAGAACGACGACTGTTCCAATACAATGGCGCTCAAGTCCGAACAGCAAACTTGACGGATTGAATGTAAAACATAGTATTACAACCATGATCAAGACCATTTCCAAGATTGGCAACTCGCAGGGGATCATCTTCGACGCGGCCCTTATGGATTTAACCCGCCTCAAACTTGGCGATCAAGTCATGGTGACTGTTCATGAAGGTGGTTCGATCATTCTGACCCCCATCCGTCCAAGCATTGATCCAAAACAGGCGGCAGCGACAGCTCGACGGTTGATCCAAAAGAACTCAGAGCTCTTCCGCCGGCTTTCATGAGTGCGCCGTTGTCGTATCCCTCAGTTTCCTCGGTCATCGCAATCCACAAAGAGGTTCTGGACGCGCACGGAGGCTCGGCTGGATTGCGGGACAAGCCGCTACTGGAATCCGCAGCGGCCGCCCCGCAAGCGACAATGATGGGAAAGCCACTCTTCACTGATCCAGTAGAGATCGCGGCGTCCTATCTCTTCTACCTTTGTCAGAATCATCCCTTCGTGGACGGCAATAAGCGGACTGCTCTGGCAACCTGCCTCGTCTTTCTCAGCGAAAACGGATTGTTGCCCAATGAAGTTCTCGATGTTAATGAGTGGGAATCGCTTACTCTCGGCATCGCTTCGAGTGAACTGGATCGAATCCAGGCCACGTCGGCTTTCCGAAAATTGATTCGAAAGAAGAAATAACAACGCTCTGCGGACAACACCGTTGAGCCTCCCTCAGCTTGTTTGCTCTCACCTCGCTCCGATTCTCGCCCGCGACTACTTCTTCCCAGCCACCGCTGCCGGCGGTCGGCGTACCGGGATGAATGCGATCCAGGCTCGGGATCTGGCTCTCACTTACGCCCACTACGCGCACAGCAACTCCGCCTGAGCCAACACGGTCTTGACCGCCTCCTCCTGCAAGTCCGGAAGGTAGCCGTGTTTGTTCAGGATGCGTTTCACCATCACCTTGATCTTGGCGCGGGCGCTTTCGCGGAGGGTCCAGCCGATGGTGACGTTCTTCTTCACCTGACTGCGCCGACGAAGGGAATGACGAAGCCGCGCTGGCAGGGGCGTTTGAGTTCGTCGAAGCGTCGCTCGTTGCGGTTGAAGGTGTCGGTGTTGAGGATTTGCTGCTTCTCGCTGTGGTCGTAGCGCCGCGCCTCTTCGGTGTAGAGAATGCGGTCGCCGAAGTAGAAGGCGCGGGCCGGATTGGCCAAGGGAATCTCCGTGCCGTCGGCGCGGCGGCAGACGACTTGGATGGCGTCGCCGTCCTTGTCGTCGAGGACGGCATCAAAGGCAGCATGGCGTCCGATGCCGGCGATTTCTTCGACGGTGGCTTCCGGGTCAAATTCCAGCGGTGGCATGGGTCAATCCTGGGTCGTGAGTTCGGCGACGAGGGCGGTGAGGAGGTTCGCGGCGGTGGCGCGGGAGGCGGCGAGCTGCGTTTCCAACGCGTCCACCAAGGCCATCAGTTGCTCCACTCTCGCCACGATCCGGTGTTGTTCGGCGAGAGGTGGGAGAAATGAGGGGCAACGCCCCGCCGCCATCCCAGCCTGGGGCAAAGCCCCAGGAATGTTCCGTCACAGTGCCAAGGGCTGAAAGCCCGTTCCATGGTTCAATCCCACACATAAGCCTCGTCGTAATCCACGCCGTATTTCTTCAGGAATATCCGAAACTCATCCTGAAACGTCCGCGTTTTGTGATGCTCCTCCTGGCCATCAATATAGGCGCACAGAGAATCCAAATCTGCCGGGCCAACGGAGAAGCATCCGTAGCCGCGTTGCCACGAGAACCCTGCGAGATCGAGCGATTCCGTTTTCAGCCACTTCGATGATGCCGTCTTCAATGTCTCCACCAGCTTCGCGATGGTGATGGTGCGCGACAGTCGGATCGCGAGGTGAACATGGTCCGCCACGCCTCCGACGCGATACGCTTCGCACTCCGCGTTGCGCACGACCGTGGACAGATAGGCGTGGAGTTTTGGGCGCGAGTCGGGATCGAGGAATGGGCGGCGTTCCTTCGTGCTGAAGATGACGTGGACGATGACGAGGCTCAATGATTGCGGCATGGCGATGGGTCGGGCTTTCAGCCCTCGTGGGATTTGGTGGCCGTTTTCCCAGGGCGTTGCCCTGGGCTGGGATAGGACGCGCCGTTGGCGCTGTTACCGGCGGCGGTCAGTTCGGCGACGAGGGCGGTGAGGAGGTTCGCGGCGGTGGCGCGGGAGGCGGCGAGCTGCGTTTCCAACGCGTCCACCAAGGCCATCAGTTGCTCCACTTTCGCCACGATCCGGCGTTGTTCGGCGAGGGGGGGAAGGGGGACGAGGAAGTTCCGAATGAGTGAAAGGTTGAGATTCCCCTGCGAGACGCCTTTCCCGTAGGTGTTTCGGCTGCTCTTTTCGGTGCCGTCCGGCGAATTGAGCCAGTGCGTGATGTAATCGGAGAACACGAAGCCGCGCACGGGTCGAATCAAGCCAAGACTGACGTAAATCGCGAAGTCCAAGTCTTGGTCGATGGTCGCAGCTTCGCCGATGCCCGCGCCAACTCGCGTTAGAAGCACGTCACCTCTCTCCGGCTTCCGATTCTTTACGTAGCCTTGGTAGTGCTCCTCGGAAACGAAGCGGTGCTTGGCCGGCATGAACTTGAAGGGCTTCACGTTTTGCGCGGAGAGAAACATTCGCCCTGACTCCGTGTATTTGGGCGTTAAGTGGGTTCCGTCGGTGATGAGTTCGCAGATTTCAACGAGACGAACCCACTCCCATGAATCTGGGATGCCATGATCGAGCTCGTCCGGATCAACCGGGCGCGAGGGATCGGGCTTTTTGATTACCTGCATCCGGACGAGTTCAGCCTTTCTCGCCTGAATCGTCTCAAGCTGCTGCGAAGCCGGTTTGTCGTTGGGGTCTTGGGGGACGAGTTTGCCTTGGACGGCGAGGGTGAGGATGGACCTCCTCAAGTCAGCAGGAGGAATGCGGAAGGAGGAATGGAAGAGGAAGTGGAGGTTGGCCGGGGTGGGCGCGTCGGCAAAGCGGGCCAGCGACGCGCGGGTGAGCTGGCTGGCCTGCTCCTCCCGTTCCTGCTGCTGCGCCT
>SXMN01000158.1 GCA_005777315.1 Verrucomicrobiales bacterium | reverse complement strand
TGATTCTCGAGCATCTCCCGTAAGCCCACCTGCTGGTTTAGCTTTCCACCAGGTCGGATGGTGACTTCGTTTCCGTCCGTTCTGCAACTGCGTCCTGAGTGTTTCCAGGGCGCCCCGCTCACAAACCTCATACCCTCGCGTGTGCGGTGACGCCACTCATCGGCCAGGAAATGATTGAGCGCCGTGAGGAGGTAATTGCGAAAGCGGCCTTTCGCGGATTCCGCGCGAGCGAAGAAGCTTCCGGCCAGCAGTTTCGCAAAGAACGCCTGCGTCAAATCCAGGGCCGCGTGGTGATCGTGCCCTTGCCGGCGCACTTCCGCATAGATCGGATACTGATAGGTGCGGGCAAGTTGCTCCAGCGCGTTGAGAGCTTCCGCGGGCGCGCCATGGCCCGCAGCGAGCACGGCGCTCCAGTGCGTCGTGGCAAATGTGGCGGCGGATGAGCTGGCGTCCACAAATTATTTCTTAGTAAGTGAACGTGATGACCAGCAACCCGCTGTAAAGAAAATCATCCACACGTCCAGCTCCCGACAAGGAATTGAAATTCGGCACGGGATCGGTGCTGCGCTTGTAAATGTCCTTGTAACCCTTGCCTGGCAAAAACGCGCCGAAGCCGGTGGCGATGACCAGATTGTCGGTGAGGAACGGCCGGTAAGTGACGCCCAAACTGAGATCCCAGCCGAGTTCGTTGTCCACTTTGTCAGTCAACAGCGCGGTCTTGAGTGGATCGGTCTCCGCAAGGCGCACGTAATTCACGTTCATGAACGAGCGCAGCTTCGGCGTCAGGTCCATGTCCATCCCGAGCCCGCCGAGCAACACGCCGGGATTCACGAAGTTCGCCTGACCCTGGGTTTTGCTCGTGCGCAGATTGGGGATGAGACTGTTTCTTTGTTTCAACGCCACGGCGCTGCCGCCCAGATTGAACCCTTGCCGGACATAATAGCTGAATGGACCGCCGGTGAAATTCGGATTGTCGAGAATGCTGTCGAAACCATTCGCGCGACTGTCTTCCGCGTTGTCATCGCCTGTGGCGTAAAAAAACGAGGCTTTGTAGCGCACCCAATCACGGTCGTAGGAAAGTTCGAGCGCAAACATCCGCGCGTCGATGTCCGCCGGCTGCCCTGCGAGACCATTCAAGTCGTCCGTGCCCAGCGCCTGGTAGAAGGCGTGGGAGACATTCCATCGACCGATGTGTCCGTCCCCAGCCCAGCCGAGGTAGTATGCCTTGAGACCATGATCAGCCACTGTCCCGATCGGCGTCGGTCGTACCACATTCCCGGCGCGATCGTAGTGGCGGTCCGCATCGTCCAGGTTGGCGTGGAAGCTCAACTGCGCCGTGTATCCGAGCCAGAGGAAGTCCTGCCGATACACGTTGGCGACGAACACATGCTGGTTCCGTTGATCGAACGTGTTCAGATCGGAGAACGTGTCCTTCTCCCGCATCTCAAACATCGCAAGGTTGTACTGCAAGCGATTGTTGTCGTAGTTGCCAAAGATCCTCGCGCCCAGATTCACGTCATTGAAGATGAATCCACGAAAATCAGTATTTAGGCCCTGGTTGCCCGCGCGGATGGCGAAGAAGTCGTAGTTCTCGGAAAGGTCTCCAAGATGAAGCTCCGCGAAGTATTCCTGCAAAGCGTAGAAGTCTTCAGTTCGAGTCGTGTGCTTCTGGCCGACGAACGAACCGCCCGCCGGATCGAGTCCAGGGGTGAGCACGCCGCTGACATCGCCCGGATTGTTGATCGCGCCAGGATTGGGCGGGGGAGGATTCGGCCCGCGATCAATGCCGCGCGGATCAGGAGCGATCGTCCCCGTTTCGCGCGTGTGGACGTAATTGATATTGAAAACCGGTTGAACCTTGATCGCCCAATGTACTGGCTTGAACGACGTCTCGCCCTTGAACAGCTCCGCGCCGAACGAGATGTAATTCTGCACCACATACTGCTCGCCCTCCCCGTAAAACTCCGCGCTGCCTGGCCGGGCCGAGCTGACTCCACTGGGCGTCGGAATGCGATGCGCCTCGAACTCGGTCAGCATCGCCGCCGTGAGATTCAGAAAAATGTCCTGCCCGATGATCGGCGCGTCGCCCTTCAGAAGGCTCTGCCGGTACGGATGCCACAGATGCAGCTTCGGGTCGGAGTAAGGCGTCTCGGTCTTGATCGCATCGTATCGTTTCCATGGCATGAACGGGACACGCCAGCGGCTTGGCACGGGCACACCGAACGACGGATAACCTTCGCCGCGCTCCGCCAGCGGATACTCATGGGGATTGTGCCACTCGTGAGGAATCTTTTCATTCCAGCGGGGTTGTTTGCGCGGAAGCTTCAGTTCTTCAGGCAGCGGATCCAAACCATAACGCCGGTTCTCGCGAGCCGGACGGGTTTCCTCCAGTTCCTTTCGTTTCACGGGCTGGCGAGGCAGCTCCAGTTCTGGCTGCACAGCGTCGAGGCCGTAGGTCGGAGCCAGCCCGAAGGTGGTGTCGAAGACTGGAGGAGGTTCGGGTGGTCGTTGAGCCGCGCCGGGATCGGGATTGAACTGCGCCGGAATTTTTGGCGCTGGCGGTGTGCTCCTGGTCACGCGCCATTGAAGAGTCAACTCCTCCTCGGTGAAAAGGCGCGTGGGAATTGGCGTCACGCCGAAGTCGGGGTTGAAATGATCCGGCGGCAACGGCGGTTCGCCCATGCTCACGCGTTGGAAGAGCTTCAGGACTCTGCTGGGTTGAAGACTGTTCGCTGGAGTGGGAGTGCCACCGTGATCAGCGGCCTTTGTTTGTGATCCGATCTGAAGCAGCCACGCGGAAAGAACGCCGGCGCTGAATCGACTGGAGATGCCAGACCAGAATCGGCTGCTATGATTCCTTCGCCTCATGTGACGGGCTGTTCACGGCTATTCCAGAAAGTTGACCGGGTGTGGATGCTGTGAGGGCGTTCCATGTGGATGCAAAATGTGCTTGTCACGTACCAGAGATGCCGGACTAATTCCAGCGTGAAAAGACTCCCGCGCTGGCTGACCGGGGCTGCATCAAGCTCGCCTGGGAGCGCCGGCATCCTTGCCAGTGTCTTGGGTCCGGATTATCTCGTCGGCAAGGATGCCGACGCTCCCAGGTTCAACGTGAAGGTGGAAATTGACCTCGATGCGTTCATTCGCTGGTGACACAACTGCTGCGCCTCGCTTCAAAAAACCGGGAACCAGATTCCCTGGGTTACCTTTGCTGTCTCACTCGCCCCCACCGGGAACCGGACGAACTCCGGCGGTTGATACATGGTCAGCAGCATCAATTTGAGAAATGCCCAATCCCAGTTCGCGGCGTAGTCTGGGCTCCTTGTCGCGCGGTCGGGTTGTGGATTTCGTTTCACTGCCGTTTGAAGCTATGGAATCTCCCTGCGCTCGGCAACGCCGTGATGGGCTGCCGCACTGGTCCGGCTGTTACTTGGACGCCGACCTTGAACAAACCGGATTCGACCAATGCATTATCTGGAGACGATTCGTTCACAACATCCGCTTGTTGGAAATCCGCAGCCGGGCGAGCCATACCGCGCGGACAAACTCGTAATCCTTCAGCCAAGCCTCGTTGAGCTGATAGCCTTGCCGGTCGAAATTCCCAAGCTCTTTCCCAGCTACGGCTCGAAGAAACGTTCAAACCCTCGATTTCGAAGCGCGGACTTCAACTGGTCATCATGGGTCCACAACCGGCCATCCAAATGGAGCGTGAGCGCAAGGTAGGGCGTGTCCTTTTCGTCCGTGTCCCGGCAAAGGCGATACGCTTCCATCCATGTTCCCAACGGGATGTTCGCCTCGTTCACAAGCTCCAGCCGGCTCACGAGCGTATGAAGCGCCTCCAGTATTTCCGAGTCACTCACCTTCGCCGCCGCGGCGAGCCGCTCCTTGTGTTTGAACCTAGAAAAAGCACTTGAACAGAACAGGAGCGAGCAGAGCAAGCAGAGGGAGAGAGACTTGGGGCTATATTCTGGTGCGAGCAGCCTTCACCCAGCAGGCGAGCCTGCGGCGCGACGGTGACTCGATTCAAATTGTTCATTCTCTGCTTCCTCCGCGTCCTCCTGTTCAACTCAACTGCCGAATTTAGAGGCGATTTCAAAAGTCGGAAAGACTGGGGCAAGGGAATGGTGGCAAATGAATTATTCTGAAGGAAATCCATTCTTTTGCCCCCATTCCTTTGCCATCGTCGGGAGTTTTGCAATTGCCTCTTTAGGATGAACAATTCGACGACAAGAAAACGTGGAGCATAGAACGTCACTGCGGTCGGTTTGCCCATTCGATCCCGCAAATCGCCCCGGCAGGCGGCGAGCGCCTTGAAGGCGAGATTTGCGTCCACCACGACGCAATCGGCATTCATTGCTGGCCGGGCGGGATGAATTGGCCTTTGTTGGCCGCCCACCAGTCCGCCTTGGATTCCTCGGCCATTCCGTTAGCTTCCGTCTCTGCCAACCGGCTCTTGCTCGCGATGACCTCCAGTCGCAGCCAGTCGAGAAACGAATTCAACCGGCGCGGCGGCAGCTCATCTTTTGGAATGGTCACGCGCAACCCCGCCTCGGTCGTTTCCACTGTAATCATGGGGACATTCTATCCCAGGTGCATCGACCGTCAATCACCGTCACTTCCAAGTCCGCGCTTTTCCCGCATCGGATGGGCGGAGAGTGGGCGCGCGACAGCCTCGGAACAGAATGGACCTGAGAGTTGTTTCGACGAATGGCGGTGACCGTAAAACTAGGATTCCTGTGAGGGTTTCATGGAAGCGTTGCGCCGCATGGCAAACGGACAGAGTGCGGCGAGATTTTCCGCTGCAGCGACAAAATGTGCTTGTCACGTACCAGAGATGCCGGACTAATTCCAGCGTGAAAAGACTCCCGCGCTGGCTGACCGGGGCTGCATCAAGCTCGCCTGGGAGCGCCGGCATCCTTGCCGGTGAGTTTCCTGGGCAGGCGCCGGCGAGACGCCAGCGCTCCCAGGCTACGCTCGGTGGCGATTCGTTGAGGCATCTTGGGCAATGGTGCCGCCTGGCTTTGTTCGCTTCACTACTCCTCCCGTGGGCCGTCCGCGCACAGTTGAATGTCGAGGATGCCGAAAAGATCATCGCCCAGGCCGTCTCGCGAGCCGTCGAGATTTCCCCGCGCAGCGTCATCGCTGTGGCTGACCGCGAGGGCTTCGTCCTCGGAGTTTGGAATGCGGGTCCACAACCCGCCTCAATCGATGACATCGCGAACGCCATTGCCAAGGCAGGCACGGCGGCGTTCCTGAGCAGCGATCAACATGCCTTCAGCTCGCGCACCGCCGGCTTCATCGTGCAGCAGAATTTCCCTCCAGGCGTCATCAACAAACCTCCCGGTCCGCTCGTCGGTGTTAATTTCTCAAACCTTCCGTTCACAGACGTGAACCGGTTCAAAGGCCCGCCCTTCGGCCCAAACCCGCAAAGTGGCGTCAACGGAGCCGTGGTTCCGACGCCCGTGACCGGCGGCCTCGCTGGCTCCCCCGGCGGAGTGCCGCTCTACAAGGATGGAAAACTGGTTGGAGGTGTCGGCGTGGCCGGCGACGGTGACGGTCCGACGGCGATCTTTCCGGGCCAGGGTTTCGACGTGGACGAAGACGTGGCGCTGGCGGGGCAGGCTGGCTACGCGCCTTCTCCTGTGGTCTTCGGATCGCGGGTGTTGATCGATGGAATTCGGATTCCGTATGTGCTCGGATCTGCGGGTCTGACACCCGTGCTTCCACTCGATCAGTTACCCGGTGGAGTCGTCCAGCCCTACACCTTCCGGGCATCGCCCCCGGTCATTTATCCAACTCTCGTCCTAGGCGGGCTGCTTGGAGAAGTTCGGCAGCCGATCCAGAATGATCCACTGCTTGATGACTCTGATCCCACCAACAACACCATCGACGGCCAGCCACGGTTGTCTGCCGCCGAGGTGACTCAAATTCTGAATGCCGCCGCGCGGCGGGCCAGTTTTACTCGCGCCGGAATTCGGTTGCCACGCGGCCAGCCAGCGCAGGTGTTTATCAGTGTGGTGAGCAATCCGAACAAGCCCGGCGGCCACCCGGCGATCCTCGGAACGTTTCGCACACCGGAAGCAACGATCTTCAGTTGGGATGTGTCCGTCCAGAAGGCGAGAACAGCAATTTTCTTTTCCAACAATCTTCGGGCGTTTTCGAGCCGCACGGTTGGGTTTCTCGCTCAAAGCCTCTTTCCTCCCGGTATCCTGAACACCACGCCCGGACCGTTACTCGGCTTGCAGGAAAAGTTCTCCGCCTTTCCGCAAAACGTGATGAACCCTTTGAATGGCGCGCTCGTTTCATCACCACCTGAAATCAATCCCAATGTTCCCAACGGCATCACGATCTTTCCCGGCGGCTTTCCCCTGTATCGCAATGGCGTGCTGATCGGCGCGATCGGAATCAGCGGTGACGGGATCGATCAGGACGATCTGATCGGCGCGGCGGGTGCAGCGCTATTCCCGGCGCCGTTGAACATCCGCGCGGATCACTTCAGCTATTTCGGTGCCCGTTTGCCTTACGCGAAGTTTCCGAGGAACCCATCCCTGTGAACGTCCGCGCTCTCAAGTTCGTTCAACACCCGGAAAGACCTTCAGGACATTGGTTGTGAAACGGCACTTCTAAGTTTACTCGGCAGGGACCGTTTGCTATTCAGGCGGTGGTCCAAATGCAATCCCTTACCTCAGCATTGGAAGCAGCCTCGAAAGGAAACGCCCCTCTCGTTGTGGGATACGTCCTGCTGGGCATTCTCGTTCTCCAGGGGTTGATCATGCTCTACTCGCATATCCGGCGGTTGTACCGGGAGCGCAAGGAACATGATCTCGCCCGTCGCCGGCTCGAACTTCAGATCAAGACGGCGATGGTCCAGCATGAGGAGGCCGAGCAAAGCCGACTCGTTTGGAACGGCTATCGGAAATTCACCGTCGCGAAGAAGATCCTGGAGTGCGAGGACGTGTATTCGTTCTATCTCATCCCGCACGACTGCAAACCTTTGCCGCCTTTCAAGCCGGGTCAGTACCTCACCTTCAGTTTGAACCTCCCGGGTCAAGCCAAGCCCGTCATCCGCTGCTATTCGCTCTCCGATAGCCACAGGAAGGAGGGGTACCGCGTTACCATCAAACGCGCCCTGCCACCGCCCGATTGCGCCGATGGCAAGCCCGGCATTGCTTCGAGCTACTTCTGCGATTGCGTCAAGGAAGGCGACATCCTCGACGTGAAAGCGCCGGGCGGACACTTCTTCCTCGATCTCGGAAAGGAACGGCCCGTCGTATTGATCTCCGGTGGCGTCGGCATCACGCCGATGATCTCGATGCTCAACGCGATTCTGGAAAGCGGCTCGAAACGCGAGGTCTGGTTCTTCTTCGGTGCGCGCAATCGAAGTGAACACATTCTCAAGGATTACACGGAGAAAATCGCACGGGACCATGACAATGTTCGGATGCATATCTGCTACAGCAGACCGGGCAAGGAGGACAAGCAGGGCGTCGATTACCAGCACGCCGGTCGTGTGACCGTCGAGCTCTTCAAGCAACTGCTTCCATCCAACAACTACGATTACTTCCTCTGCGGCCCTGGTGCCTTCATGAAGAGCATCACCGATGATCTTTCCGCCTGGGGTGTGCCGGACTCTTGCGTGTTCTTCGAGGCATTCGGTCCAGCCACAGTGAAGAAATCCGCGCCGAAGCCTGCCGCTTCCACAACGGCACCTGCCGCCAACATTGACGTGACCTTTTCCAAGACTGGCAAGACCGTCCACTGGCGTCCTGAAGTCGCCACACTCCTCGATCTCGCGGAGGAAAATGGGATCAAGATCGAGGCGGGGTGCCGTGCGGGGAACTGCGGCACATGCCTGGTGGCGATCAAATCCGGCGCGGTGGATTACGTGACCGAACACGGTGCTGCCGCTGAGGAAGGCTCCTGCCTGACGTGCATCTGCAAGCCAAAGGCAAATCTGGTGTTGGATGCGTGAGAACGTCTCCGATGCGAACAAATCGCCAATGGGGAATCGAGGCACGTTTTCCCGCTGAACTTTAGGCATGAACGGGGTTGCCGTGGAAGCCGCGTTCTAATTCGGCCTTCAGACGGGCAACTTCGGACGGATCATTCGAGGCGCCCATGCGGTCAGCAGGAGACTCAACGGAACATCCATCTGCATTCGCGGAGAACGTCACCCTTCTTGAATTGGGTGAAATTTGGCAGTGCTCAGTTTGGAAGCGTTCCCGCGAAGTGTCCAAAGCCGTTAAGGAAGCACTGGTGGCTCTTCGCTCCCTTCGCGCCTTCTCGGGACATCTGTTGAACGATTCAAAGTGTACCGCCACCCGAAGTTTGGCCCGCTTGACAGGGCGCACGCTTTCCCGCACGGTTCGGACATGACTTCGCTTCCAGTCACACAAGCCCGTTCCAAGCTTTACCAACTTCTCGATGAAGCTGCGGATTCTCACGAACCCATCCAGATCACGGGCAAGCGCTCCAATGCCGTGCTGGTGTCCGAGGACGACTGGCGGAGCATCCAGGAAACTCTCTATCTCATCTCGATTCCTGGCATGCGTGATTCGATCCGCAAGGGTCTGGCGGTGCCGCTTAACAAAACCTCTCCAAAACCAGGCTGGTGAGTTGGACCATCGTTTACACGAAGCAAGCCCGGAAGGACGCCAGAAAAATCGCGTCCTCCAATCTCAAGCCGCACGCCGAGCGTCTTCTCGGCATCCTCGCAAAGAACCCGTTCCAAAAACCTCCGCCCTACGAGAAGCTCGTGGGCGATCTGGCGGGCGCCTTCTCGCGCCGCATCAACATTCAACATCGCATGGTGTATCAAGTCTATGACGCCGTACGCACGATCAAGATCATCCGCATGTGGACGCATTACGAATGAAGCGGAAATCGCTTTGGCAGGGACGCATTCCACCCTGTCGCTTCCACACTACCGTTGCCCTCGCATTTTCCGGCGGAAAGCGCGTCGAAATACAGAAAGCGACTTAATAGCCCAAATTCAATCGTCGAAGTTGCTTCTTGCTTACCCGAGCGTGCATTGGGAATGCGTCCCCACCGGCGGTGGGCCAGTTCGGAACCGTCTTGTCGCATTTAAGCTGCATGATCGTCGCATGCTTCAATGCTCTCACGCGTAGCCATGCCTCCCACCTCCACCACACTCGACCGTCCCCAACGCTGGGATTCTTCATTCGATCCCGAGATGAGCGATGCGGTGGTGGACCGCCTGCTGGCCACCGCGCCCTTCAAGGACATGCTTCCGGAGGCTTTCCCCAAGCGCATGGCGTTGCGGGACATTTTGAAGAACGACACGCGCCTCCGTCGCTTTCGTGACAGGGAGATTGTCGTGCGCGATGGCGACCACGGCACGTCGGCCTTCATGATCCTGTCCGGCGCCGTGGGAGTGGTGATCTCTCCGGATCTGCCCGCCTCAATGTTGGGCCGTCGCGAAACCCGCAAGCGCAGCCTTTTCCGAGTGCTGGGGCAATTGTGGTCCGGCAGTCGCGAACCGGAGAGCTTCAAAAAATCCCAGTTGTCGCTGGATGGCGGCTTAAATTCGAAGCGCGCCGATGGCAATAGCGTGAAGGTTTACCTTCAGGATATTCCACGCATTCTGAACGAGCACAAGACCGCCACGCTACAGCAGGGTGAATTCTTTGGTGAGATTGCTGCGTTGAGCCGCATGCCGCGCACGGCGACTGTCTTCGCGTCTGGCGATGCGGAGTTGCTCGAAATTCGCTGGCAGGGTTTGCGCGATCTCATGCGTTACGACGACAGGTTGCGCAAACACATTGACAAGGTTTATCGCGAGCGGGCCCTTGAAACATATTTGCGTGAACAGCCATTTCTCCGTCACCTTTCGGAAGCGGATCTGCAAAAGGTGATGGCTCAAACAGAGTTTGGCACCTACGGCGATTACGACTGGTCCGGTGAATACAAACGCCTTGCGCAGTCAGGCGCTGGCGGTCCGCCCGTCCAGGAGCCTGTCATCGCGTCGGAGGGGGATTATCCGAACGGCATCGTCCTGATGCGCGCGGGATTCGGTCGAGTCAGCCAGAAGTTCGGCCATGGCCATCGAACCCTGAATTATCTTGGCTCGGGACAAATATACGGCTTTCGCGAGGTCGCGCACAACTGGCAACATCCATCCGCGACAGTTCCGCTCCAACACACGTTGCGAGTGATCGGCTACACTCACGTTCTCGTCATCCCGACAAAGGTGATGGAGGAAGTGGTTCTACCGAAACTTCCGAAGCACATGCTTCCGCCACCGGTTGTCCCGCGAAAAGGGGTCGATGCGGTGGATGCGCAAGAGGACGTCGGTGCGAAGATTGGCGCTGACGTGCTCGAGTTCCTGACAGAAAGCCGCTTCTTCAATGGCACGGCAACGATGCTGATCGATCTCGACCGATGCACGCGCTGCGATGATTGCGTGCGAGCCTGCGCAACGGCGCATGACAACAATCCGCGCTTCCTCCGACATGGCCCTACGAACGGCCGGATCATGGTGGCAAACGCCTGCATGCACTGCACCGACCCGGTTTGCATGATCGGCTGTCCCACTGGAGCCATCCACCGGAACGATGTCGGCGGCGAAGTCGTGATCAATCCAACGACATGCATCGGTTGCCGGGTCTGTTACAACAACTGCCCCTACGAAGCGATCAGGATGGTGGAGATTCGCAACGAAGCAGGTGTGATCATGGTGGACAACGAAATGAAATCGATCTCCAAGGCGACCAAGTGCGACTTGTGCAATGAGCAACTGGGCGGCCCGGCCTGTGCCCGAGCATGTCCCCATGATGCACTGGTGCGGATGGACATGACGGATTTGGATCGCTTTGCGAACTGGCTGAAAAGATGAACAACGCTTGCACCAGATATCGGCGCGGACTTTGCAGATGACCTCCCTTGTCCTAAGACGCTGGTTCAACACAACGCTGCTGCTCATCGCAGGAGTGGCCGTCGTGTGGGCGTACCTGGCTTACGCTCCCTCGGTTCGCCGCCTGCCTTACGTCTCCGGCTGGGTGCTTCTGGTGTTGATGCTCGTGCTGACCGCTTACAATGGCCGGAAGAAGCTGCCGTTTCTTCCGCTCCTTTCGTCGCGCGCCTGGCTGCAATTTCACATCTACACCGGCCTCGCCACGGCTGTGTTGTTCCTGGCGCATATCAGCTTTCGTGTCCCCAGCGGATGGTTCGAGGTCACACTCGCGTGGCTCTATTTTGTGGTGATGGCCAGCGGCATTTTTGGCCTCGCCTTGTCCCGTCTAATGCCCAAGCGCCTCACGACCCGGGGCGGGGAAGTGCTTTACGAACGCATTCCAGCCATTCGACGAACGCTCCAGCAGTCCGCTGAAACGATCGCGTTGAAGTCCATCCCGGAGGCGCAAACATCCACCATTGCCGATTTCTATGTGCGGGAACTCAAACATTTCTTCGATGGGCCCAGAAATTTCTGGCTCCACCTCCTGGAAGTCCGCCGTCCGCTCAACACGTTGTTGGACAAAATCACGGATCTCAATCGCTACTCGAATGACAAGGAGCGGGAGAAACTGAACCAGCTTGCGGACATGGTCCGGCAAAAAGACGGGCTCGATTATCATCATGCCATCCAAACGCTGCTCAAGGCCTGGCTCTTCGTCCACATACCTTTCACCTACAGCCTGCTGATTTTCTCCTTTGTGCATGTAGTGCTGGTTTTCGCTTTCTCGGGAGGTGCGCGATGAAAGACCAGTTGCCCGCGCCAGATTTCGACGCGAATCGCTACGAGCGTCCGACGCAGAAGTGGATTTGCGGTCATGCCGCCGATGGTGCCGCCTGTCGTGTTGGCCCCGATTGTCACGGCAACTGCCGCGCGACCTATGAATGCACTCCCGGGGTCGAACTCAAGGAAGGCGAGAACAAAGGCCGGTTCCGCTGCACTCGACCGAAGGAATTCGGTGGACCTTGCGAACATGGCCCTATGCCCGACGGAATGTGCTCAAGAGCCGTTCCAAAGTGCGTCCCGGTGCGAAGCCTGCGGGCAAAGCGCGGTCTTTTTGCGTGGGCGGTCATCAGCCTGACCGTGGCGGTCATCCTGATCGCGCTGGCGGGCTCCAGCCGGCTTCGATGGATCAATCCGGGACCGCTCTCGGAACAGCACTCAACGCCTGCCTTTGCGCGACTTCACGGCAAGGGAACGAATGAAATCCACGGCTGCGCGGCATGCCACACTTCGGCGCAGGCGGGATTCAGCGGCTGGCTCACATCGGCGCTGGGCGCTGATCCAGGACCGCTTCATTTCAACAAGCTGATGGATAGCGCACCGCCTGGGCTCAACACGATCGATCAAGCCTGCCAGAAGTGTCACCTGAATCACGGCTTTCACGAACCCAACGTCGTGCGTGATCACTCATGCTCCGCCTGCCATCAGGAACATCGCGGAACTCTTGCGCTGCACAATCCCGAGGATCGCAATTGTGCTTCCTGCCACGCCGACGCGGCTGTCATGGAAGCGTCTTACGAGAAAGGAAAGACCATGGCGGCGGGCTTGTTCGATTTTCGTCCGAGTCTTGGCCGAATGCTGTTCAATCCACCTCGACCTGAACGTGGCTACACGAAAGCCTTCCGAAGCTTCGCGGATCATCCGGAATTTCAAGTGATCGCGGAGAATTTGCGCGAGCCCAACACTCTAAAATTCAATCACCAGCGGCACTTCGCGGAAGATATTTCGGCACTCAATGGCGGAAAGAAACTGGATTGCGTTCAATGCCATCAGGCGGATGCGTCGGGGCAGTACCTGCTCAAAGTCCGGTTCGACGCCCATTGCGCGAGTTGCCACGGCGTGCAGTTCGATGCCGCCAATCCAAAGATGAAGCTTCCGCATGGCAACACGGAAGCCGTGCGGTCGTATCTGCGGAGCCTGCCCGTTCAATACGCGGACTTTGCGGCACGTGAACTCGGAATCACCGACAAGCGCCGAGTCGAATCCTTCGTGCGCGAACAGCTCACCCAGTTGCGCGAACAGATGAGCTCGGTCGAGGAACTCGAACAGAAAGTTTTCTTCAGCGACAAACGATGGGCGCCGGGAGGGCGCGTGGGCAGCTTGCCCGACGGTGGCCGACCGATGTTCTACGGCTGCGCCTACTGTCATGAAGTGAAGCCTGGAGGGAATTCAACCGCCTCCGTGACGCCGCCCGTTGTTCCAGACCGATGGTTCGTCCGAGGCGCATTCGATCACTCCAAGCACGCAAACATCTCATGCGCTCAATGTCACAATACCGCGCAAAGCAGGGACACCGCTGACATCCTTCTCCCGAAGAAGGAATCCTGTGTCACATGCCACAGTCCTCAAGGCGGCGTGGCCCACAGTTGCTCCACCTGTCACAGCTACCACACGCCGCGAAGAATTACCGTGGCCGGGCCCGCTGCCGCATCGGCTCGATAGCGCGACCCGTGCTTCACAAGTTGATGGTGGATTTCAGAACGTCTTGAATTTGGACCGTGCCGTAACGCGGCCTTCCCCCTCTGAAATCTTGTGCGAGCCATCTGCTTCCGCCAGACTCCCGTCCGTGACCTCGGAATCCATCAGCCATTATCGCATTACGGGCAAGCTCGGCGAAGGCGGGATGGGTGAAGTGTATCGCGCCACCGACACCAAGCTCGGCCGCGAGGTGGCGATCAAGGTTCTGCCCGCAAGCTTCAGCCGCGACCCTCAAAGTCGCGCGCCTTTCGAGCGCGAAGCCAAAGCGCTGGCTTCCCTTAACCATCCGCACATCGCCGCGATCCATGGATTCGATGCGGATCGAGGCACGTACTTCCTCGTGCTGGAACTTGTCGAGGGCGAGACACTCTCCGAGCGGCTGCGGCGCGGACGGCTGCCGGTGGAAGAGGCGTTGCGCGTGGCGCGACAGATTGCCGAGGCGGTCGAGGCGGCCCACGCCAAGGGCATCATTC
>SXMN01000157.1 GCA_005777315.1 Verrucomicrobiales bacterium | reverse complement strand
GGCATCGTCCACCACGATGCCGAAGACCAGCACCAGCGCGAGCATCGTCAGAATGTTCACTGAATAACCGAACGCGTAGAGGATCGCGAACGTTCCCACGATGGAAACAGGAATGGCAATCGTCGGCACCAGCGTTGAACGGAAATCCCGTAGAAAGACGAAAATGATCAGCACCACAAGGCCGAATGCCATCGCAAGCGTTTCCCAGACTTCTCCGATGGATTTCTCGACATAAATGCTGGTGTCAAATCCGACCCACATTTCGCAGCCTTCGGGAAGTGTCTGCTTGACGGCATCGACTTCCGCTCGAATCCCCCTGGCAACGGCCACTGTGTTCCCTTTGGCCTGTTTGACGACGCCCAAGAAGATGCATGGCTTGCCCTTCGCTCGGGCGTGTGTCCGATAATCTTCCGCGCCCTCCTCGGCGCGCCCCACGTCTTTCAACCGGACGAGATTGGCGCCATCAGCGCGGAGGACCAAGTGATTGAACTCGTCGGCGCTCTTCAACTCCCCGCGCGTCTGGATTGTCATCTCCCGGTCGAGATTCTCGACGCGGCCGCTAGGCAGCTCGATGTTCTGCTGGCGCAAGGCTCGCTGGACATCCAGCACCGTGATCTGGCGCGCGGCCATGCGCTCGGAGTCGAGCCACAGCCGCATCGCATAGCGCTTCTCACCTCCGATGGTGATGGAAGAAACGCCGGAAACTCCCTGCAACCTGGGCTTGATCTGGTTCTCCGCCATGGTCGTCAATTCGAGCGGCGAATAGCGGTCGCTGCTGAGATTGATCCAGATGATTGGCTGCGCGTCAGAATCCTGCTTGGCGATGATCGGCTCGCGAATGTCGATGGGCAGCCGCCCACGAATGCGCGAAACCCGGTCGCGCACGTCCTGGGCCGCGATGTCGATGCCGCGCGACAGGTCGAACTCGACGGATATGGCGCTGACACCTTCGCGGCTTTCCGATCGGAGCGTCTTGATCCCTTCGATGTTATTGATTGCTTCTTCGAGCCGTTCGGTGACTTCCGTCTCGACGACCTGGGCATTCGCGCCCGGATACACAGTCGTCACGCTGATGATCGGCGGATCGATGTCAGGCAATTCACGAACCGGCAGGCGGCTGAGGCCGATGATGCCAAAGAGCACCACCACGAGATTGATCATCGTGGCGAGGATCGGCCGCTCGATGCTGATTTTGGAGAGAATCATGAGTCACTTCAAATATGGTTCTTCGGCGGCAGGCGGAGCGAGCTTGACGGCAGCACCAGGGTAGAGCTTTTGCGTCCCCTCCACCACCACGCGTTCACCGGCAGCAACTCCATCAAGTATTTCAACTTTCCCGGCCAATCGGAGGCCCACTTTGACACGCTTCATCACGGCAGTGGATTTCGAATCGATGGTGAAGACCGTCACTGCATCACTGCCACTCACCAGTGCAGGCTCTGGAATGAGCAAAGCATCCTCCTTGATGCGCAGTTTCAGATCGAGACTGGCAAACATGCCGGCCTTGAGCGCCCCGTCCGGGTTGGGGATGCGCGCTTTCACCAGCGCCGTGCGGGTGCCTTCATCCAACTGCGGCGAAATAAAATAGACTTCACCATGGAAAGGCTTCCCGGAAAACGCCGCCACGCTGAAATCAAGAGGCATTCCCAACCGCACCTGGCTGAGATATTTTTCGGGAATCGTTACTTCGACCTTGACGACATCCAGATCCACAAGCCAGGTCAGCGTCTGGTTACGGCTGATCACCTGTCCCGGGCTGATCTGCCTTGAACCCGTCATGCCGGCAAAGGGAGCGTAGATCCGGGCATCCTTCAATTGCCGCCGCATGAGCAGAATAGTCGCTTCGCTCGCCGAGAAAGAAGCCGAGGCTTGATCGAAGTCCTGCTGGGAAATCAGCTTGTCACGGTGGAGTTGCTTCGCTCGCTCGAAATTCGAGTGAGCCAGCATGTGGTTCGCTTCGCTTTGCGCGAGTGACGCCGCCGGCTTGGATTCGTCGAGCTTGAGCAGCAGCGCCCCCTTCTCCACACGCTGGCCCTCATTGAAATTGATCTCCTCCACAGTGCCCTCGGTCTCGGCCTTAATCTCGACCATCTCATTGGCTACGATGTTTCCCAGGAGGGAAAGCGTCTCGGTGACCGGTTGAGTCTTAGCTTCGATAGCCACGACTTGAACGGCCGGCCGTGAGGCACTAGCACCCGTTTGCGGTTGCTTCGGTTTGCAGCCGGCCAGGAGCGCCACCAGCAAAACGACAGGGACTGGAAGAATGTGGAGTGTCTTGATCATGTGCGAAATACGTTATTTGCGTTGCGCGGTGCCTGCTCCTTCAAGGTAGAGACCGACGATCCGGCTGGCCGTGCGCCGCGTCAACTTGCGATTGGGTTGGATGACTTCAGCCATGGCGTAAACATTGAGCATTCCGAAAATGGCGAGCGCCAGCTCCTGACTCTCATACTTCCGTGTCAGGATACGCTCCCGCTGGCCCTGCTTCACGAGGGAGTGAACAAACTCGTAATTTCGTGAACATTTTTCCAGGTACCGAATCTCCGGCGGAATCTCGCCCGGCGCGGCGAACACTGTCATGAAGGTCAGGCGCATCAACTCACGATTCTTCTCGAGGAACTCGAAAAGCGCCGCCAGCACTTCAATGAGTCGTTCGCGGAGCGTTTCAGCCCGGCCAGCCGCCTCCTGCATCAGGCGCAGACGCTCGTCGTGCGCAAAGTCGATCAGCGCCTGGTAGAGGCCCGCCTTGTTCTGAAAGTGATAATAGAGCGTCGGCTTGGTCACCGACGCCGCATCGACGATGTCCTGGACTGAAGTTCCCGCGTAACCCGCGTGGGCAAACTTCTTCAGGGCAGCGCGAAGAATATCCAACCTCGTTGTGCCATTGACATCCATTGAGCTACCGAACGGTAGGTATCCGAGGGATGACGTCAAATGGATTCTGGATCGACATCGTGTGATTGCAGGGCTGGAGCCAGTTCGCTCGCGGAGCCGCACAACTGAGCCGTAACGATGCAGTAGAAATGGGGAGCGCGGTCGTCTCGACCGCTGTTCTCGGCGTCCCGCCGAGAACTCAGTCCGGCGTGACCAGTCACCACATGGTGGGTTTCTGGAGCCGTCTGGCTGGTCAGCGAAAACGGGGCTTATGAACAGATACTTTCTTGTTGGCCTGCCGCCACTGGTACAGGAGGGTATTCACATTGGCCACACTGCCCATCTGCAGTCGTTGCGCAATCCATGCCACGGTTGCCAATGTCTCGTTCCGCAACCGCACGGCGATCTTCACTTTCTCACGGTCGCCTTTCTTGCGTTCCCTCAGCATCACCTCCGTCCATTTCCGCCGCCGCAATTCTTCCCCCACCACCCGGTCGGCCTTTTCCCGCTGACTCTCCTGCCGCTCCTCGCCATAGTGCTCGGGTCCCATGTGTTCGCTCATTCGGCCCAGCAATTCTTGCTTCAACGCCTTTTCCCCGAAAAACCACCCCCGCCGAATCGGTTTGTAGCCCGCGTCTTCCTGCGCCCCTCGCCCTGCTTCCATTCGCCGCTCCAACTCCTGTCGCCCCGCCACGCTGTCTTTGGCAATCCCCGCCTCTCCCAACACCCGATCCACGCGCAACCATTCCGGTCGCTTCCCCGGCGCCCGCAGATACTCCGGCCAACTGCTCCATCGATATTCACGCAACGCCTGCTCGGCCGTGAGCGACCTGGCCCGCGCCGGATTCAGATGCACATACTCGCAGACCGTTCGCAGATACCCGCTGCCCGAGCCATCGACGATCAGCGACTTGTAGCGGCCGCTGAACAGGTGGCCAAAGAGCTTGTGCCGCCGGTTGAAGCGTCCGGTATAGGTGCCCAGACACCATTTCATCCCAGCCACTAGAGTCGGTTGCGGTGTCTCGACCACCAGATGAAAATGGTTGGGCATCAGGCAATACGCATGCACCTCCCATCCGCTCCGGACGCACGTTTCCCCGAGCGTCTCCACAAATCGCTGCCGGTCGTCGTCATCCTGGAAAATCGGTTCGCGCCGATCACCACGATTCATAATGTGATAAACCGCGCCGCCATACTCGACTCTCAGTTTGCGGGCCACGACGGCAGGGCAAGTTTCTCCCGAAACTAGTCAATCATAAGAACTGACGCGTTTACGTTTATGACCCGTTTAAACAGCCGCTCTTCCGCGTGGCCAGCTAACTCCGGCTCCCGCACCGGTTGCCATAAAGACTCAGAAGGCGGACTCCTTTTACTCTACGTTCAGAATCCCATCGTTCAGGTTACAGGTAGAGGACTCATGCGTCGGAAAGTTCGTGACTGAAGATATTGTTCAACTCTTCAGAATCTTGAAGTGAGAAATGTTCACACCTAATTGCGCGGCTCCATTCAGCTCGCGTTCCGAATTTCTGACACTCGCCAGAAATCCAATAGTCCAAATGTTCACATAACAGGCACGCACGGGTGATGCGATTTCGCTGCCAGGCGTCGTATGCAGCGCTCGCAATGATGGGACGCCTGTCGTACTCCTCGAAATCAGCCGAGAACTTCCGTTTCTTTCTCTCTACCAACACAGGTATGCACCAAACATCTGGACCGTTCTGCCCTGCTTCTGGGGCGTTGCGGTCAATCTGTTCGATCGACCAACCGCCATTTTCTTGTAGTTTGAATGTGTGTTTTTCCAAACGGCAATTAAACCAAGAGCAAATGTCTTTCCGAACGTCCTTCTGCTCTTTAAAGTTGAAGAACCTGATTCTCTTATCGGTACAACTCAGACGATGGTCGCGAAACGGCTGAAGATCGCCTTCGGAAGTCACGCGAATTTCGATGATACGCTTCTTCAGGTTCTTCTTTTCCTCTGAACATTCGTGTGTAACGGCAATCTCGATGAACAACTGCTCATTGCCGCTTTTTGATTCCAATGTCATGTCTGGCACAACTCCGCTCTGGGCTGTCTCAATCTGTGGCTTCGCAGGAAAGTGCTTGGTCAAATCGTGAGCAAAAGGTTTCCGAAATTGACACACGGAGCGGTTGGGATACCGGCTGCAAATTGTCCTTCGGTCCAGTTCAATCTCAAATGGCCGACCAGTTGCCAGGCATGTTTCGAATTCCTCTTGGAAAACTTTCTTTGCCAACTTGTGCAGATAGGTTTCTCCTGAACAAAGGCTATTAGGCTTGTGAGCAAAGTGATGACTTACTTCTGTTCCGAGGCGGGCGATCATCCTTTCACCACAGGCAACACAATGGAAAGTGCGCTGTTCTATGTCCTCGGGACTTTGAATCGAGAGAACATCGACGGCCGTTCCTCGCTCATCGAGAGCGAAGCGGTATTTTACGTCTTTGCTCATTTGCATCTACCATCCCCCACACATTCTACCGTTCAGCAATTTGTAATTCTCAGCATCAAGACAGCATTTTTGGTCCTTAGTCAGGCGACGGGGAAACATCAGCGCCGTATTGTTAACGAGGAGTGTGTACGCCGATTGAGCTGTGTCCGGTGTCAAGGCTGGCTCAACACTGGAACCATCCGAGCTGATTTTGTAACCGCGCACTTTTCCCAAATTCACGACGGCCTTGATTTTCTCAGTGATGTCGAAAGCAGTAAGATCCTCGTGATCCTTCACATCAAGGATAGCTCGAACTGTAGGGAGAAACATCGTCAACGGAGTTGAAGTGGTTGGCATCATTAATTCATTGTTGAATTTGCATTCCCGCGAGCCGGGCAAGCTTGGCTTGGCGAGTGTCGAATGTGCAAAACTCGGTTGCACCCAACACCAACGCAGTCGCCACGTGTAGAACATCCAAGCTACGGCTGCCAATCCTTGGTGTGTGATGCTCCGCCAGACTTTCTGCTTCGCGAAGAAGCTTCCCCCAAAGGTCAGGTGCGCGAACCAAGGAACCGGTTGTCAAGTCCTGCTGGACCTCTTGCCACGCCGCCAGCGATTCAGCAGAGGTTAGTCGTTGTTGAAAGATGGCAAGGCTCAACGCGTTTCGAAGTTCAATGCGATGGAAGGTGGTGAAATCAATTGGAAGAGGGTTCACTTGACGCCAAGCATCTGCCTTGGGCGAGTTGGCGTCTGGGGCGTAGAGCGAAAAAAGGACGCTGGTATCAACGTAGATTTTCACCAACGCTCCTCGTCACGGCCAGCCAGGACCATCTTCTGACCTCAGATGAGATGGGGCGGACTGAAAAAGCAATGGCGAGTTGAAATCCCTGCGAACGGGACGGTATTCAGGCGGGCGAGCGGATGGGCGCCAGGGGCACCGGTTGCGGGGCAGTGTGCGGGAGAGGCTC
>SXMN01000156.1 GCA_005777315.1 Verrucomicrobiales bacterium | reverse complement strand
CAAAGACTACCTTCCAGCCGTCCGTTGGGAACAGTCCGCACGACCCGACCTCTCCACTCGACCCACTCACGAAAGCACCAATTCAAGGGATTTGAACCGGTCACTGTCTTTTCAGGTTTACCCCGCTCTTTCTGAGGTCAATAAGATAGAGCGGGGCAGCTTCACGGGCACGAAGTGATTGAATCTTGCGTTGCCATTTCAAGCCGCTTCGATTTGAGAATTCAGCGGTGGCTGTTGCAACAGAAGGCAGGGAGTAAAACTCCTTTGCCTCCGACTTGTTCCACTGGGGCGTATTTTGAAATGGAACACCACCTTGATTCCAAGGATGTCCGGATGTTGCTTCGGGCGTGATGACGGCGTGCAAATACGAGCTGCTGGTGACTGGCTCGAAGTAGGAGCCGTAATCGAGAGACAGCGGAGCACCCAACGCGTAGATGATCAAATTTCCGTAATCATTGTGCCTGTGGTTGTAGTAGAAATCGCCATTGATAAACCATAGCGTTGATTCGTTAGGAGTGTTCCAGCCGTGACGCAAGACGGTGTGATAGCCCGAGAACGTGATGTCGGTCAGAGCAGGCACCGCCTGTGGGGCGTATTCGTCGATTTTGAGGAAAGTGTTTCCATAAAAACTTCCGTGCGGTCGGCCCGCCTGATGCCACATTTCCATCATCTGCGCACTCAGTTCAGGATGGGAAGCGCGAAGTCCGGTGGCTAGCGGACCAAGAAGAATATCGGGTGCAGACGTAGCGCCGTCGCCCAAGCCGATGTTTTTGCGAACGCCGCCAAATCGGGTTTCCGGTGGCGTCAGCAGGCTCATCAGGAATTCCCCGAATCGAGCGAGTCGGGGTTCACTGGCGAACGCATCCGCGACTCCCGCACGTTGGAGTTGCAGAAAGACATTCAGCGCTGGTCCCATCGGAGCGCCGTTATACTGCGGGCTTCCCTGCTCCGCACCCGCGTCATTGATCGTTGCTGCAACCAAGTCGCGGCTCTGCGATTCGATTGGGGCTAGCTTCTCTTGCATGAAGGAATGCTGAGAAAGCAGCAGGGCAAAAAAATTTCTCTGTCCTTCCTGCCGTTCGCGTTGATTGGTGGCACCGAAGCTCAAGTGATGCCCGTCGAAGAGCGGCACGTAGTCCTCATCCCACATGATGTAGCCCAGTAACGCCTGTGCTGCCTTCAGCGCAGTTTTCTGAGTCTCCGTGATTCGCTGGTCCGCCAGGTAGGTGTCGAGGATCAGGCCCCAGCGTCCCATTGCATCAGAACCGTTGTTGTAGAAGGCGCGCCAGTCCATGACACCGTTTCGATTCAAAAACACATCCCAGAAGCGTCTCACATCCGCCAGCCGCGTTTCTACCAGTTCTGCGATGGCTTGAGGCGACGATGCCGTCCACAAATCGACAATTGGATGAGTATCGCCATCCTCGCGTAGATTGTTTCGGTACGCAGCATCTTGGCGCACCCGCGAGATCACCCGCTGTACTGCATTGGAATCCATGTAGAGTGCTCCGTAGCCTCTCGCTGGATCAGGATAGGCGAGTTGATAGCGGTGATATTTGTTGAGATTAAATCCGCCGTGGAGGTTCATCTGCCGGTTGATCGGCTGAATCTGGTTTGGCGGCAGGATTGCCTCCTGTTTGCTGCCCGTGAACAACCCCCATTCGAATCGCACCTTGGGGCTGAACACGCCGTCGGGAGCGCGGCGGTTGATCCAAACATCCACGTAGCTGTTCGGGCGTTCGGTTTCCGGGACTGCAACCGGTGTCCCGACCGAGAAGTCGCTTGGAGCTACCGTTAGGAAAGCGAGCTTTCCCCTGATGCGACCGAGGATGACAAACTGGCTTGTGTCCGGGTGAAAATGCACGCGAGCCGATGAAACACGCAGTGTTTCCAGCTCGGAGAATATTGTCCAATTCCCGGCCTTCCGACGATAAAAGTGAGGCGGGTCGTCACCGGCCTGTCCGTGAATGAAAATCGCTTCCCCGGTCGTGCTGGTTGCGAACGTGCGCCGGTTCGGATGCTGGTTTCCCCAGTAATCCGAAACCAGTCCAAGGCTGGTTTGCGTCCAATTGTCCGGCGTCTGCATTTCTCGCAGAGATCCCGAGCTGTCTCCGGCGACAATCTGACCGGTTTGAGGGTCGATCGCAGCGCCAAAATTCTGAACCTGGCAACAAACCACCTCGTCCGGGACGAAGGAATTCCCATTTGGAGGAATCGAGGTCTTGTAGAGCCATCCGCCTGGATCGCTATAGACGAAAGACAAAGTTCCGGCTGGGTGGGACTCCAATGTGGGGCGGCTCCGAGTTGTTGCCGGCCAGAATGCTGGGCGCATCCCAGTGTGAACGAACGCATCTCCCGTCGCGTTTCGAGCGAACAAGTGATGTCCCCGCTGGCCGTCGAAGCTGCCTGTCAGAATCAGGAACTGACTGGCTCCATTACGTCCAAGGCTGATGAAAGAATCCTCAATGTGTAGTTTTTCGACATCGCGGATCAAAACCGGCGCGAGCTCGAATTGATCGCCACCTGGATCGCCCAGGATTTGCAGAATCCGGTTGGCTGGCGTGTCGTAGGCCATTACAAGGATTCGTCCGTCGCTCAATATCTCAACGACCGGGCTGGCCAAGCCGACTGCAAGCTTGTGTGGTCGGCTGGGTTCCAAGAAGGAGTTCAGACTCACGTACCAGAGTTCTCCCCGACTAGAATAGGCGGCGTGGATTTTCCCGGAGCCATCCAGCTTTGTGACCAGATCCGTGACCGCCGCCGGTTCGGTGCCGATTCCAACACCGACACTTCCATTGGACGCTCCAATTGCCCGCGAACACGCCGGTAACATTGGCCGCAGGGTTGCCGTCTCGGTCGTAGAGCAGCCAGTACCATCCGGTATCGAAGACCCAGGGCTCCCAGATCGCCAGACGTCGGCGGGTGGTTGGTGAGGTCAGGAAGTGGGGTCGCACGGGGTTTTGAAAATCGAAATCAACGAATGCATCCTCGCTATCGGGAGATCCATCGGGACCACGATAAAGCTCACCCGCCTCCGTCTTACCGAACTGCAATTCCGTGGCGTGATGTCCGCGATACCGCCCCTGATTCACGAACACGCCAAGGCTGAGATCGAAGCGCCAGTGGACTTCCGCATCGCTATCCTCCTCAAAAAGCACGGATGGCTGGCCGGCTTTGAGTGTGATAATCGAGATGTAGTAGCCCGCTCCCGACGGAACGGTGTGGCCCTCATTGGGGCATGTGGCCACTTTCACCAAGTTGTATCGCAGCTCGACCGTCACGACGAGTGGTCCGCGCTCGACGAAGCGTAGGGAGAAGCCGGTTGCGCTAGCCGAGCTTCGCGGAAAGGCGTTCTGAACCAGATCCCAACAGACCATTTGGTTCGGAAACTCAATGAAGTTGGGGCCGGTTCCTGTCCACTGCCCGTCCCGCAGCCTGATTCCTTGTGCTGGCGCAAGCACGGCTTGCCCCGTCAGAGTCGCTTTGGGAACTCGGATGCCAGTTAGTTCGTTTACGATTTCGAGGTGTTCTGCCGTCTCGATGATCGAGAGACTGGTGTTGGTCGCAACCGGCGGCCTGCCCGTCATCAATTTCCAAGCCTTGGTCGCGTTGGCCGGAAGGCTTGTCCGCACGGCGATCTTTCCGTCGCTGAGGCGCTGGTAGAGCACTTCTTTCCCGTCCGGCCCGAGCATATAGGCATTCGTCCAATCCACCTGTCCGGTGAAATCGAAGTCGATGATCTGATCCGGGTGCGCGACGCCAAATGATTCTTTGACTGTGAAGGTCTGGATGAGTTCATCGGCCTGAGATCGGCATTGAGTCCGCAACAGAGTCAACACACCGAACAGGATGCAGGTAAGAGAACCGATACTCGAAGCCACTTTGGGTTGATTGGTTGAGTTCAAGAGGATGGTGCGTTTCGTTCTTGTTTGTCCGCGAGCGCAATGATGTTGAGTGCAACGGAACGTTACGCACTATTTGCCAGAGGGGGACTGATGAAGCGCTGCATAAGGATTGGCCTGGAGCATAGCGGATTCACGCGCGGTGGCTATCCCGTTTTCATGGAGGTGGTCGGCGGTCGTCTGCTACAATCCACGAATTCGGGACCGCAAGTCGGGTGCTACCTGGACAAAGTGCCCAGCGTTGGCCGTGTAGATATTTTCGGCTCCAGCCTTCCGGGCGCAGGCCATGATCAGAGCGTCGAAAATAAGTCCGCCACGGATGCCGAGCTTACTGAGGAGACCGCAGGATAGCCTGCAAATCTCGGAGGTGGCGCGGGCGCATCTGCTGCGTTGCTCGCTTGGTCAGAGGCCGCTGCGGGCATCCTCCCTCGCTCACGCCTTGCATCTGTGCCCACGGCACTCTCCGGAAT
>SXMN01000155.1 GCA_005777315.1 Verrucomicrobiales bacterium | reverse complement strand
GTAGGAGGGCGGAGGAATTTGGTCGATCATTATGGGGATTGTTTCGCCTAACGATGAAGCTCAGACACCTCGCTGGGTTCGATCGAATTCGGAAACCTTCCCGAATCCGCTGCGCGCAACCGAGGTTGTCTGTAGCGCCTGATTCGTTAGGTGACTCGCTTGGAAACATTCTGTGCGTCATCTTGTACGGTCTTCCGAATCTCTTCCAGCATCACGTCTAAGTTGATGCGATGAACATCCTCACCGCGCTCGACTCGCTTGAGGATCATATCACGCGGAAAGACAAAAATATCTAGGTCGCGATACTGTAGGGCAAAGTCTGATCCGTGCTCGTCCTGAAGCACAACCCAGCTCATTGGAATCTCTGTGGCAAGAATCTCCCCAAAGACTGTTCCGAAAACCGTCAACTCCGAAGCTGCGTCTGTTCCGAAAGGTCCTTTGCTGAGCAACGAGTGGAGTGTTGGAATGTCCCCACGCCTCCCTGTAAGCCGGATGTCGGACTTGAATCCTTGGTGGAGAACGTCGTTTACCCAAGCAGTAGCCTGAGCGATACTTGCTTGCTCTGGGTCGTCGAGAGGTCGTGTAGAAATAGAAGGCATAGTCACCTAACGACCCAAGCTCAGCGACCCGGCCCGCGAGGGCGTTGGATTGCAACCGCGACGCGATGGCCGGGCGCTGCAGCGCATGGTTAGCCGCGTGATCATGTCAGTATCCTTGGACTCGCTCTGACGCCGCCACCTTCAGGTCTGGCTGAACCGTAACTGTCACACGGTAGCCACCTCGGCGCTCAACATATGCGAGGTTGTCAACGTCGATGTGCTGGTTGCCTGCGTCGAACGTGATGCGAAGTCCTGACTCGCCCGGCGGGCGAACGGTGAGCCTACGCTCTGCGCCAGCAGGGATGTTCTCGATGCGGTTGGTAAAACCGGAACCCGAGACGACGACGTTGGCGAGCGTGTTGGTCGAGCGATTGGTGACTGTGACGACCGGTGCGCGCGAACAAGCCGCCAGAGCAACTATCGTCGTGAGCAGGATGCGATGAGAAGCGCGCATGGCGGGGTCGAGCGGCCTAACATTTAAGTGAGCAACAGATTGCAATGTATCCCGGTGGTGATGGGGTGATGGTGTGGCAGTCTCGTTTGCTGGTCAAGAAGGGGTTGGGCAAAGTCGGCCTGTGAATATGGAAACGGCAAATGCAATATCCCGAGGCGGATTGGTGCCCAATCCTAAACTGCGCCTGCGAGAGCAGGTAGGCGAGGTGATGAGGTTCAAGCATTACTCGTATCGGACCGAGGTTCCGTATTGGCAGTGGGTACGGCGGTTCATTTTGTTTCACGGCAAGCGGCATCCGCGTGAGATGGGTGCTCCTGAAGTGCGGTCGTATCTATCGCATCTGGCAGCGCCGGAAAAGGTGGAGGCGGCCATGCAGATCGAATTAACAGGGGTGGGGACGGCCCGTCCCCACAGGTTTTGGAAGCTGGGGACGAGCCGTCCCCTCCCCTGCATGCAGGCTCCATCCATTCAACTTTCTGCATGCCCGCGCCGGCTCCCGGATTGGGCTCCCAACTTTCTGGATGGTCGCAAGGAGCGGGCATCGGTGTGGACGGTTGTGGCTTGGTTGGAGACGGGGCGTGTTCTCGTTGTAGGACGCTGGCGGGGGTGGTTGTAGGAGGTTCTCGGATGTGGGGCGTGCGGGCGAAGGGGTTCGGGTGGGAGTTGATCCCGGTGGTGTGGCGGGATGGGAAGAGCTGTGATGCTCACAGCAGTCCAGAGCCTTCGGCGTTACGCATCGGGCGTGTCTCGGTGATCGCCGCAGGCTCTGGGACAGCGGCGGGATTGCCGTGGGTATTTGGAGCGCGATGCCTGAGCTTTTCCAAGCAGTGGGCACGGGCGGAGCCGTCGAGTGAGAAACCATACGTTGATTGACTCTCTGAGCGGAAATGGCTAATCAGTTTGCCAAGCACCGCTTATGTTGAGGATGCACATCAGGGCTCATCGAATCTCCTGGCATCGAGGAGCAGGGAGACGCGCTTTCACTCTTGTGGAATTGCTCGCTGTCATTGCGATCGTTGGGATCCTTGCCGCGCTCTTGTCCAGCGCTCTGAATCAGGCGAAGGCACGAGGGCAACACATCGCGTGCGTCAACAACCTCCGGCAATTGCAGCTTGGTTGGATTCTTTACGCCGAAGACAACAGCGAAGTTCTGGCTCTGAATCGGTCTGAACCGACGGATAATCTGTCTGTTCTCGGCCGGCGGAACACGGTGGATTCCTGGGTGGTTGGGAATCCCAAGGAGGATTTGACCACGGCAAACGTCGAACGCGGAACAATCTTTCCCTACGTCAAATCATCTTCCTTCTACAGATGCCCGGCGGACCCCTCGAAAGTGCTGGTCAAAAAATCGATGCGCCGAACGCGGAGTTACTCCGCCAGCGCATATATGAATGGTGATACGGCAGGAGTGGACCCGCGTGTGAAGGCCCGCCTGGACGACATCCAGTCGCAGTCGCCCGCGAAGATATTTGTGTTTGTTGAAGAGGATTTTCTAAGTTCGTGGCTTGGAGCTTTCCATGTGACACCTCGCGAGGCGGGAGTTCTGGCCCCTGCGACGTTCACCAGCGTTCCTGGTGCATGGCATCGCGGGGGATTCAATCTCTCTTTTGCGGACAATCATGTGGACTACTGGCGCCTCAAGACATCGGTCAAGATTGCAAAGTCGGGATCGCCTTCACTGACCCGACAGTCGCTCAAGGAACTCAGTCATTTCCAGGACGCGATCCCTCAACCTTGATCAGTGGCTGTCGAGCGCGGACAATTTCAACCCGAAGCTCATTCCAACGGAATCCGAATCCATCTCTGACGCACCGTCATGGCCACCGAACCGAATCTGACACTGAAGCAAAGTGACAAGGCACCAGATTTTTCAGCCGCCTCTCAGGACGGACGCTGTGTGTCGCTGAAAGAGTTTCGCGGAAAATCGGTGGTCCTCTACTTCTATCCCAGGGACGACACTCCGGGCTGCACGAAGGAGGCCTGCGCCTTCAGAGATTCGGCTTTGATGTTCAAGAAGAGTGACGCGGTGGTCATCGGGGTCAGTCCCGATTCGGTGAAATCTCATTTGAAGTTCGCGGAGAAGTTCAAGCTTCCGTTCCTTCTGGTGGCGGACGAGGACAAGTCGATCTGCCAGGCTTACGGCGTATGGGGGGAGAAGAAGTTCATGGGGCGAAAGTATCTTGGTGTCCATCGCGTGACATTCCTCATCGGCAAGGACGGGCGAATTCGCCAGGTCTGGCTCAAGGTGAAGCCCGAGGAACATGCCGCAGAAGTCCTCGCCGCGTTGCAGGCCGAGGCCGTTTGACACCGGAGTTTCCCACCTCTATAACCCAGCCCGTCAATTGACCGCATCAAACTCTAACTCCTAACAATTATGCCTATTGCAGTTGGTTCCAAAGCACCCGATTTCGCCCTCAAGTCCAAGAACGCCGCTGGCGTTTCCGAGATCAAACTCAGCAACAACGCCGGCAAGAAGAACACGGTCATTCTGTTCTTCCCGCTCGCGTTCACCGGAGTTTGCACCCAGGAAATGTGCGACATCACGGCAGGTCTCTCCCAATACACAGGACTGAACGCTGATGTCATCGGCATTAGTGTTGACAGCCCGTTCTCCCAGGAGGCATGGGCGAATCAGCATAAGATCACCATCTCGCTCGCCAGCGATTTGAACAAGACCACCGCCAAGGCCTACGGCGTTCTCTTGGATGACCTGGCCGGGTTCGGCTCCACCAGCGCACGCGCGGCGTTCGTCGTGGACAAGAGCGGAACCGTCCAATACGCCGAACAGACTCCTACTCCGAAAGAGCTTCCCAACTTCGAGGCGGTAAAGACAGTCCTGGCCGGTCTGAAGTAGCATCCAGTTTCTTCACTCTCCAAATCGCGGACGGTCACACGCTCCGGTCTTCACCGGGACAGCCGGTCCAGGATGTTGCGTGTGATTCGTTCGACGATTGGGTCTTTGCCGCGCAACCCATGCGCCCAGTCGGTCGAGCCGCAGGTGAACACCGTGCCGCCTCGCTTGTAAACTCCCAGAACGGACGCGCCGACACGGGCCTGGTCGAACCTCTCGTACCACCAACTGTCCTCGGGATGCCAGCGGGCCGGACACGAGGCCAGGATTTCAAAATTCTTCGGCGTGCCATCGCGGCCTGTAGGAACTGGCAGTCCGTTTTCCAAGGTGTATTCGCAGCCATCGCATTCGTAACCGACAATGGTGTCCTTGTCGCCGAAGGCGTCTCCGCGCTTGAGATTCGTTCCTTCGAAAATCCAGTGTGCAGGCCGATGCACCGAGTATTCCGCCTTGTCCTCCATGAATTGGCCGTGGCTTTTGCGGTAGCCGCCCCAGAGGAAGCCGACACCGGTGAGCTGGTTTTCCGGCCTCCCGACCAGATGATGGCTCCAGAGCGTTGAAAGCAGCTTGTGGTCTTTGCTCGGATAAACAGGATCGAGATTGTACCATTGCTTCCAGCTCGTGAGCGCCGTGCCATTGTCCTCGCTGCGAACCTGCCAGCAGCAGGTGTTGCCACTGAAGAAAGCAACGTTGCCACCCTTGCCTATGAAGTCCTCCAGATGATCGCGCATTTTCGCTGACCAATACTCGTCGTGTCCCACGCTGAGGACGAGCCGGTAGTTCGCCAGCAGCTCGGGATGAAATTCCAAATCCGAGTTCGCGGCGAAATCAAGGGTGTAGCCACTGCGCTCAGCCCACTCGACGAATGGGCGCTCCCAATTGTTGAACTGGCTGGACGGCGGGCGCAGAAAAGACACGCGATGGCCTTGAACCTTGGCTCGGGCATTGAAGCTGTAGAGGCTGAAGCCGCCCCAAGTGTTGTAGGCGTTGTAGGTGTTCGAGGCGAGTTGCAGAAGAATCTTCGAGCGCTCGCCCGGCTTCGCAGGACGCAGAACAAAATAGCATTCGGTTTCCGCAGTCCGGCGATTGCGCTGAACATACGGGCCGCCGTTGTCGGCTGTGCGCATCACCACCTGGTAATAGCCGCTCTCCCAATCGGCTGGCGCTTTGAATTGAAATGACACCGGCCAGCCACATCCGTGCGAGGAGGCGTTCTCGGGCACCGGCCACTCAGCGCCGACGATCTTTGCAACATTGGTCACAACGACGCGTTGTGCGCCGAGCCTGGCAATCTCAATGGAATAGTTCGCAGCGGTGGTGGACACGTGGAGCTTCACCTCATCACCGGGCTGGTAACTGACCTGGGCGGTGTAGCCTTCGACAAAGAGGGGTTTGGGTTCGAGATGTTGAGATCGGATGCTCAATGGTGAGAACGCGAGCAGAAGACAGGCTGTGAAGTATGTGAATTTCATAATACGTGGACTCAGGCTCTACGCTCGCACGGAAAAATTCCAAGCCGATTTTCTGGTCACGGGTTTTCCATCGTCACTTCAATTTGATCGACGCGCCAGAAGCAGCTCGTCGGCAGAAGATGTTTTACTTTCCCTCCAGTCGATTATTACCTTTCGACCATGTCCCAGAATCCGCGGCATGAGCATTCGCCCAGGCACGCGTTCGCTGATTTTAACCCACGCGTCCGGGAAGGGCTGACTGTCTTCAGCCGCCGCAGCATGTTGAAGGCGAGCCTCGCCGGATTGGCAGGGATTTCTTTGCCTTCGCTACTTAGAACCCGAGTGGAAGGAGCGACTCCCGGTTCCAAACTCAAGCGCAACAAATCTGTCATCCTCATCTGGATGACTGGCGGGCCGTCGCACATCGACACGTGGGATGTCAAACCGGAGATGCCCTACGAGGTGCGCGGGCCGTTCAAGGACATCCGCACGAAGCTCCCCGGCGTCCACATTTGCGAGTATCTGCCAAAGCAGGCGGCGATGATGGATAAGTTTACCCTCATCCGATCGGTGGACTGCCGCGCGAGCAATCACGAGCCGAACATGGTGATGCAGACGGCCAACAGTGAGGCCGAGCCACGGCTCAACGCGAAGGGTCATCTGTATCCTGCGATCGGCTCCGTAGTCGCCAAGTTCCGCGAGACAGACAATCTCGTGCTGCCGCCTTACGTGGTGCTGAACTTGAAGTCCAAGTTGCACGTTGCTTCGGGTGGTTACCTTGGCCAGCAATTCGATCCTTTCAACGGCGCTGGCGCGGCGAAACTTTTCCAACTGCCTGCCGGATTGACCATGGAACGGATTGGAGAACGCCGTTCATTGTTCAAGCAGATGGATCAGTTGCGTTCCAAGCTCGACGCCTCGGGAGGCATGGAGGCGATGGATCGGTTTTCACAACGGGCGTTTGAAATCGTGGCCGGTGGGAATGCGCAGACTGCATTCGATGTTTCCCGGGAGCCGGCCAAGATCATCGAGCGCTACGGAGAACATGACTGGTGCCGGCAGGCGTTGCTGGCCCGGAGGTTGGTGGAGGCGGGCGTCAGTTTCGTTACGTTGGATCTCAGCAACCATTCCGCGTCCGGCACCTGGGATACGCATGGCGACAACATCCCGCCGTACGGCGGCATCTGGAATGGCCTGCGCCCCCTGTTGCCGGTGTTCGATCATTTGATCACGACGCTCGTCAGCGATTTGGAAGATCGTGGACTGCTCGATGACACTCTGGTGATCGCCATGGGAGAGTTCGGACGCACGCCCACTCTTGGCACCCAGGACAGCACGGATGGACGCGACCATTGGCCCTACGTGATGTCGATGTGCATGGCGGGTGGTGGATTCCGGCATGGGCAGGTTATTGGCGCGAGTTCGCGCGACGGAGGCGAGATCGCCGAACGTCCAGTTTCTCCCGGGGATCTGGCAGCCACCATCTACCATCACTTTGGTGTGCCGCTTGACTCGACCTACCAGGACCATCAAGGACGCCCTCTTTATATTGTGGATCACGGCGTTCCGCTCCGGGAAATCATTTAGAAATGGCATGGGCGTCCGCCATGTCTGATCGCGCAATACGAAGTTGAACGTTCAAACGCGCCATGATTGCCGCTTGAATTCATTCTGCCTGCTGGGATGATCGATGGCGTCCCAGCTATGAACACTACAATCACACGTCGGCGCTTCATCCAATCCACCGCCAGGGCCGCGACTGTCTTCACCATTCTCAAAGCCGGTTCCGCGCGCACCTACGCTGCAAATGAGAAACTCAACATCGCCTCCATTGGCGCTGGTGGCCAGGCGGCTGGCGACATCGACCAACTGAAGAGCCAGAACATCGTCGCCCTTTGCGATGTGGACTGGCGTCATGCCGCAGGCACGTTCAAAAAGTTTCCCGAGGCGAAGAAGTTCAAGGACTACCGGAAGATGCTCGATGAAATCCATCGCGAGATCGATGCGGTGATCGTGGCAACGCCGGATCATCATCACTTCTTCGCTTCAATGTCGGCGATTCGACTCGGCAAGCACGTGTATTGTGAGAAGCCTCTGACTCACTCGGTCTGGGAGGCTCGTGAACTGGCCAGAGCCGCGCGCTTTGCCAAAGTCGCTACGCAAATGGGCAATCAGGCTCAAGCGAACGAGGAAACACGACGACTACAGGAGTTTGTCATAGACGGGGCAATCGGCCCCATTCACGAAGTTCACATCTGGACGGACCGTCCATCCCGGGGGCTTTTCGCCGAGTACTGGCCACAGGGTGTCACACGCCCGACCGATTCGCCCGCCGTGCCAGATACGCTCGACTGGGATCTGTGGCTCGGACCGGCTCCATTACGACCCTACCATCCGGCGTACCTGCCGGCAAAATGGCGGGGCTGGTGGGATTTCGGCACGGGCGCGTTGGGCGACATCGCGTGTCACTACTTCGATCCCGTGTTTCGGGCGCTCAAGCTTGGCCCGCCAATCAGCGTCGAGGCCTCATCAACGCGTGTGAACGAGGAAACTTATCCGCTCGGTTCGATGATCACTTATCAGTTCCCCGCGCGCGGTGACATGCCGCCTGTGAAGCTTGTCTGGTACGACGGCGGTCTGCGCCCACCCCGTCCGCCACAAATCAAGGACACAGATCTCATGGGCGACAACGGTCACCTACTGATTGGCACGAAAGGCATCATCAACACGGACTGGAGCAAGTGGCGCATCTATCCCGAGAAACTGGCAAAGGAATACGGCGAACCACCTAAGAAACTGGAACGCTCTCCGGGACATCACCAGGAATGGATCAACGCCTGCAAGGGTGGCCAAAAGGCAGGTTCGAACTTCGACTGGGCCGGACCGTTGACCGAAACAGTTCTCCTGGGAAATGTCGCGCTTCGGACACAACTCCGCGAACGCCTGACCCGTTCCGCGCTTCAATGGGATTCCGAAAAACTGGCATTCACCAATGTGACAGAAGCAAATCAGTTTCTTCGAAGGGGATACCGGCAGGGATGGACTGTCTGATCACGGTTCTTCCTCGATACCAATCTTGAGGCCGACGATCTCGTAAATCTGTCCGATGGCGAGGAAGAGGCTCGCTTCGCGATCCGCTGAGTTGAACAGATTGTTGGCCAGGTTGGATTCGTTTGAAGCGATCTCGCCACGCGTGGCCAGTAATTGGTCGATGTTGATGTTTCCGTTGGCGTATTCAGCGATGCGCGTCTTCAATTCCTCACGTTTGCGCCGACCCACGTCGATCAATTGTGTTCTGTTCTGGTGATTGTCCCACATCGCCCGGGTGGTGGTGACGATCATCCGGTGGATGTTGATTTCCTCAGCCTCGATCTGGGCCTGGAACTGACGGATTTGAGCCTCCGCCTTGAGCCGCGTGGCCCGGAGCACGCGCCGGTCGTTCAGGCGCACATTCACGCCACCACCCACCGTCCAGCCTTCGAACCGGTTGTCGAAAGTCTCGGAGCCAATGGGGAAGAGCGTGCCTTCGAGGAAAGTCGTGACATCATAGCGCCCCTTGATGGCTTGATCCCGGCGAAGCTCGGAATTGCGAATGGCATCGTTGAGAACGCGGAAAGTGGGGTTGTTTGTGCGGGCGCGTTGGATCAGTTGGTTCAGACCTTCGGCTGCGCGCGATTGCTCCGCGTAGGGACTCAGGCGGTAGCGGGGGATTTCAACCCTTACGGGCGCGCTGGGGGCCATCGCCAGAAACGAACGCAGGACTGTGAGGTATTCCTGCTCGTAGGCGGTGTACATGCTCCTGTAGGAAACGGCATTGGCTTTCACCGATTCAACGCGGGCCCGATCACGATCCCTGACCCGACCGTCTTTCAGAAGGGAGTCGAGATCAACTGACCAGCGGTCGTAAGCCCCCGACAGGAGGTGGTAATAGACGACGTAGTTAAACCGCGACAGCGCGCCCTCCGCAACCGAGCGATAGCCGGTCACGTAATCCAGTTGTGCTTTGCGGGCCGTGGAGTCCTGAAACGCCTGGGCAATGATCCGGTCCTGCCGCTTCCGGGAACCGAAGAACGGCACCTCAAGCCGGGTGCGAACCAGCGCACCAGCCCCGGACTCGACAGGGCTGCCGGCAAGAAGCCCTGGATCGAACTCAAAGCGCGAGTAGGACGCACCCACTTCCGTACTCAGGACGGCTCCTTCGAAGGTTTCCTTCTTCACCCCGACAACGGATTCCACCGTGTTACCGAAGGCACCACGGCGGTTGGGAAAATCCGAGAGATCGGAGCGCGCTTCGACGAATGGCTCAAGGCGGCTGAGGTTCGCGCGAAATTCATCGAGACCATGCTTGGATGCCTTCATGTCCTCGCGGGCGGCGCGAATCGTGGGGTTCCGCCGGTAGATGGTGCGAACGATGTTGGACAGGTTCAAATGCAATGGCTGGCCGGCATTGGGCGGCTCTCCGGTTGGCTGGCTCGCTGAAACTTGCGCGGCGGCATCGTCCGCGTTGATAAACTCGACCTGGGCGGGCGGCCTTGCGATGGGGGCTGGTGGAACGACTTCGGCCGCCGCAATAACCAGGACTGTGGGGATTAAAACAACCATCATCAAAACCCACATGTGCCCCGTGAGCTTGGGACGTGTCAGCGGGAATCTGCGATACCAATCAAGCGTGGATCTGGGTGCCGCCCCGCACAATGCGGACAAGGGCCTCGAAAACGAATCCAAAACACGGATCATTCAAGCGAAGTGTCGGAAAGACGCAGCGGCGGAGCAATCGCAAATACTCAAAAAAGCCGGGGCCGCGTGAAGCGGCCCCGGCTTCGTAATGGGAGCTGCGCCCTGGCAGCTATTTCTTAATGACCCGGTAGAACTTAATTCCGTCACCAACGGCCACTTGCTGTGGATTGGTGGCACCTGCCACATCAGTCCAAACGACGGGAGAGATCAGCGAGTCTGCAACCTGTAGCGTGCCCCCTTCAGTCCATGCGATCTGGAGGTTCGCGCCGTTGCGTGTAACAGTCAGCGTGGCACGCTTCGGAGGTGCCGGCGGTTCGGGTGCGCTGCCGCAGTCCGTGATGGTGGCGATCAGTTCGAGACCGAACACCATGTCCGAGCTGCTGCCTCCGGACTGATGCACTTCAGCCGCGACGACGTTGTCTCCGGAGACAAGATTGTCGAGCGGGATGTCGAAAGGACCTTCGTAGATGTTCTCATGCCCGCCGAAACTCGTCAGGTAATCGAACGTGGCGTCGGCCGCGACACCGAGCCTGTTAATCTCCTTCCCGTTCAGATAGATCACGACGCCGTCATCGACGACGTGACGCAACTTGAGCTTCGCGCTAGTGGTGCTTCCGGTGAAGTTGAAATGCCCGCGGAAGTAGAACGTTTGCACATAAGTGCCCTCGTCGTTCAACCGGCTGATCGCGGTGCGAATCGGTTCGACCGTCGTGGTGGATTCATCAGCGATCAGGGCCTTGCCCGACGGCCATTTGCTGTCGTCGTAAACCGGTTCTTTCCAGGCGGTGCCAAGATCCTGTCCTGACCGGTCGTAACGCCACGTTGTGGCATCGTCGATCTTGAGCAAAGCCACGTCGCGAATGACGCAAGGAACCGTGGCTACCAACTCCGCCCCAAACACCATGTCCGAGCTGCTGCCACCCGATTGATGAACTTCGGCTGCGAGGATGTTTTCACCCTTGATGAGCAGCTTCGGATCTATGTCAAACGGGCCCTCGTAAATGTTTTCATGCCCGCCAAAGCTTGTCAGGTAATCGAATGTGGCATCAGCGGCGATGCCGAGGCGATTGATCTCAACTCCATTGAGATAGAAAACTGCACCATCATCGACCACATGCCGCAGCTTCAATTTCACCCCCGAAGTGAGCGAATCGTTGAAGTTGAACTTGTGGCGGAAGTAAAAGGTCTGGACGTAAGTGCCCTCATCATTCAAACGGCTGATCGCAGTGCGGATCGGCTCGACCGTCGTGGTTGACTCGTCGGCGATCAGCGCCTTGCCTTTCGGCCATTTGCTGTCATCAAAGCCCAACGCCTGCCACGCGGTTCCGAGATCCTGCCCGGAACGATCGTAGCTCCACTCGGATTTGGCATCGATCTTCACGATCTCGATCACCTTTGTCGGCACTCCGACAGCAATGCTCACTGGAGCAGAGTCTGTGAAGACACCACCGCTGTCCGTTGCACGGGCAATGTAACTGTGCGCCCCTTCCGCGACACTGAAGAAGGTTATCGAAAACGGGCTGACAGTGGATGTGCCGATGATCTTGCCCTGTTCGATGTAATCAACCTGCACGATGGTCTTGCCAGGCCCTGGCGAAGCAGCCGTCGTTAGCGTGACAGGCGCGCCAATCTCGAAAGTGCTGTCACTGGCCGGTCCTGATATTGCCACAGTAGGAGGAATGAAAGCCCCGGGAGCGCCTATGGTTTCCAAGACCGCGTCTGAGATGTAGGGCAGGGCACGAGACATGGATGTATCACCCTTCTTGCGCCAAGCCACATCGCAGTAGTCGCCACCGCCGCCTTCCTTCCACACTGCCCGGATGTAGTAACGTTTACCGGCGGTCAACGACTGTGGCGTGCTCGTGGGGAACGTGCCGTCGCCATTGTCACCAGCACCAACTTCCTCAAACGCATCGCAGCAGTCGTTTTCCTGGGCAATCAACACGGCCTTCTCAGCGGTGTCATCAGGGCTGAGGAAGAGTTGTGACACATCATCGCTACGTATGAAAAATTCATACTGGGCCGTCTCGGTCGGAGCGATCCAGCCGGACATTACACCACCATAATTGTCGCGGGTTGTATTGGCGCTTGAGGCATCCGGGAGGGCGAGTCGGCTCGTGAACTGACTCACATACGCGACGAGGTCCGGCTGATTGTTGACGTACTTCTCGCTGGTCAGGAGGTTCTCCAAGTCGGCCACTCCGGCTCCCGGGATATTATAAAACGCTTCCAGCTTGAGCCCGCCCTTGACGATTGTGAAAGCTGGGAATGTGAACTTCGAATCTGCCGCGCTCGAGTTTCCGGCAACATCAACGATGTCCTTGATGGTCAGTGTGTAGGTCGCGCCAAGCGTTTGCTTGCCGGTGCCAAGTCTGACCAGCGTCGGGCTGAGAACTGTTGCGCTGGATACCGAAATTCCGCCGTCGAGAGAATAACTGGCCGATTTTCCTGCGGAATCTGCTGTGACTGCCTCCGAGAATTCGACGGTCACGTTGTCGAACGAGCCGCTGCCTCTGACGTTTTTGATTTTTGGAGAAGTCACGTCCGCAGTCACGGTGAACGTGGATTCAGCGCTTGTGGCGGTTGCGCCTGGAATGGAGATGACCGCACGATACTTGGCGCCATTGTCCGAGGCCGACAGTGGGCCGACAGTGACAGTGGTGCCGCTCAAATCCGGAACGTTCGCGCCGTTCTTCTGCCATTGAACGACCACCGGACCGCCAGAGACGGTGAGTTCAACGCTTAGATTGACGAAGTCGTTTTGCGCCGCAGTGACGTTGAGCGGCTGCTTGGTGATGTTGATTGTCCCGCCAGCCGGGATGGATGAAGCCAGAAATGCTCCTGGAATGGGTTTCAGTTGTGCCGGCGGAGTGGTGTCACCCACCTTGCGCCAGGCCACCTGGCAGAAGTCCCCGCCCCCGCCTTCCTTGTAGAGTGCTTGAATCGCGTAAGCCTTGCCTGCCTGCAAAGTGACCGGGGTGGAGGTCTGTGTCGCTCCAGGCTCCTGAAATGCGTTACAGCATCCGGTTTCCTCCGCAATCATTTCCAAGCCTGCGACCGCATCACCAGTCCTGTTGATGAACAGTTGCGAGGCATCATCGCTCCGCAGGAAGAACTCATAATCACCGGACACCGCCGGAGTGATGACACCGCTGATCCTACCGCCAAAATTATCGTGACTGTCATTGGGATAAACGGTTCGGGTGTCAAACGACGTCATGTAGAGCACTTCGTCCGGCTTGTTTGCCTGGTACTTGGCAGTGTCATCCAGAAGGCCCTGGACTGCGGTGCCAGCGATGCCGTTGAAGGCTTCAAACTTCAGAAGTCCGGGAACGAGGATGGGGGCTCCTCCCTGCCCATGAACGCCAGTATGGCCGACGAAGAGCGCTCCGATAATGAGCGCACATGCTTTTAAGAACGGTTTTTGCATAATGATCCTATTTTTGATCCCGTTGGAGCACATTCAGCTTGCACTAAGGGCGGGCGAAATAATAACTTGAGCAAATGTTAGTTAACGGGGTTCGATGACATAGTTCCATTCCCCGTGGAACTTCGCTGGCGTGATATGGACGCGAGCCAGTTCATCGTCCGAGACGCTCACTCCAGTTTCAT
>SXMN01000154.1 GCA_005777315.1 Verrucomicrobiales bacterium | reverse complement strand
GTTCTCCCCACCCGCGTGGGGATGGTCCGATGAGACAGTGCTGCTAGGTAAAACCTAGCGGGTTCTCCCCACCCGCGTGGGGATGGTCCGGCAGCCTGAGCGAGACATCAGACTGGATTCACGTTCTCCCCACCCGCGTGGGGATGGTCCGAGAGACGTGACCTCTCCGAGTTCGTTGTTGGCGTTCTCCCCACCCGCGTGGGGATGGTCCGGGGGAAGGTGCATCAAAAAGCGCGAAAACGCTGTTCTCCCCACCCGCGTGGGGATGGTCCGGGGCAAATCGAAATCCGCCCCCGTGTACTCGCGTTCTCCCCACCCGCGTGGGGATGGTCCGAATGGGCAACTCGGCACAACGTACAAAACACGGTTCTCCCCACCCGCGTGGGGATGGTCCGCCGCCAGTGAATTCCGGACTGCCCGACTCGACGTTCTCCCCACCCGCGTGGGGATGGTCCGCAATGGGCAGCGACCGGCAGTTTTACGCCCGCACCGGACCCCGCCGCCGCCGAGCGCCGCCGCACCGCCTTGGCCGAGAACGAGCGCCTCACTCGCGAGATGACCAGCCTCCGCACCCGGGCAGACAAGGAAACCCAGCTCAACCGACACGTAGAGCTGAACCTCCAGTTGAAAAAACTCGAAGCCCGGCTCGCCGAACAGACGCAGTGGCTCTAGCGCCATGAAAAGTCACCCTTGATTCCCTTACTTTTTTCACCTACAAATTAACCCATGCAAGCAACCCTTACTTCCAAAGGTCAGATCACCATCCCAGTCCTTGTCCGCAACCGGCTCCACCTCAAGCCGGGCGACGTCCTGGAGTTCGATGAAACAGCCCCTTTTCTCAAAGCCACCAAGACCATCCCACCCCAAGCGTGGGAGGAGTTTGGAAAAGGGTGGAAAGACCCATGGCCCGGCCTCGCCATGGATGAGGTGATGGACGACCTGCGCGGTCCAGTCGAGCTGCCGCCCGACGCCGCGCCATGAGAACAGCCATTGATTCCTCCGTCCTACTCTGCATCCTCCGGCACCAGCCTGGCTGGGAGTCATGGCGTGCCACCCTCAGTCGGGCCGCCGAGGAGGGCACCTTGATGCTCTGCCCCGTGGTTTTTGCGGAGTGCTCCGTCGGGTATTCCAGTGTGGAGGAGTCACTCGCCAAGTTTGACTCCCTCTGCATCGCCTACGATCCCATCGCCCCCGCCGCCGCTTACCTCGGTGGCCAGGTTTTCCTCCGCTATCGGCGCGAGGGCGGGCCACGTACACACCTACTCCCAGATTTTCTCATCGCCGCCCACGCCAGCGTGCAGGCAGACCGCCTCGCCGCCATCGACCGCGGCTACCTCCGCACCTACTTCTCCACGTTGGTGCTGCTGACTCCCTCTGCTTAAACGCTCCATTTCATTAAACCACTCACAGCCGCCGACCCCACCCACCACCCATCCCCCCGACCTGACCGCCGCGAACCTCGCCGCACTCCGCGCGCTATTCCCCGAACTCGTCACCGAGGGGGCGGATGGCGCGGCCGTTAATCTCGATGTGCTCAAGCAGCTCGTGGGCAATCAGACCGTCGCGGACGCCGAGGAGAAATAGGGCTTCAATTGGCATGGCAAACCACTGGCGTTGAACATTGAGAGTTCGACACCAATGGATGGGAGGCCAGAAATCCTCCCGAAAGCAGACCAGTGACTGGTGGTGATTTGGCGTTGTTGGAAGAGGCTTTGCTTTGGGATTTGTGGTTTGCCGGCGGATAGAGGCGGGGCGGGGTCATCACTTCGGGACATTGTTATTTGCCAGTTTGCCGAAAGATTAAGCAATCCGTGGAGATCACGGGAGCAGTGTCGCCTCGCCCTGTCAGGTGCGACCAACAAATCGTTCGCGGCACTGTCAGCGTTCCCCAAAAGTTTCCGCGGACGCACACGAAGGGCGGAAACATTCCACTTTCCGAAATTGCTGGGTACAACCCTTGCCTTTCGATCACACGCCGTGTCTGATGTGCTCTGGAATGCGCTCTCAATTTCGTGACATTCGAGTGTCGGCTGCGGCGTCCGTCGCGCTGCTTTTTGTTTTCGCCGGCTTGTTGTGCGGCTGCCGCACACTTCCGGTTCCAGGCACGATCTCGGAGCGGCAAGGCGACGAAATCATGGTGGCTGGGAAGCTGGTTCACACTGGATCGCCGGTGGTGCTCTGGACAGATCCGGGCGGTTACGATGCTTATCGCGTCGAAAGACGATTCAGCCCCATCGAGGAATCCGACTGGGAAGTTTCACGGACGAAGAACAAGGATCTAACCACTCCGAACCGGTACGGCTTGCGTCGCGCGGTGCTGACGCCGGAACAGGCCGAGCAAGTCCGGGGCGGCGGCTGGGATCTCCCGCTGCTCCAGTCGGTCGTTGATCAGTTTGTGATTCATTTCGACGCCAGCGGCACCAGCCGGCAATGTTTCAGGACGCTGCATGACGTGCGTGATTTGAGCATTCATTTCATGCTCGATCTGGATGGGACAATCTATCAGACGCTCGATGTCAAGGAACGCGCGTGGCACGCCACAACTTCGAACAGCCGGTCCGTAGGCATTGAAATCACCAACCTTGGAGCGTATGGCGCGAATGAAGCGAATCCGTTTGCGGACTGGTATTCCAAGGATGCGGACGGCATCCCTCGCATCACTGTTCCTGCCAGGTTAGGCGACCACGGAATTCGAACCGCAGGATTCGTGGGGCGTCCCACAAGGCCCGAGCCCGTGAAAGGACGCATCCAAGGCAGGGAACTCATCCAGTATGATTTCACGCCCCAACAGTATGCAGCCCTCGCAAAGCTCACTGCGACGCTCTGCAAAGTTTTGCCGAAAATCAAATGCGATTATCCCAGAAACGAAATGGGCGATTTGATTCTCGGAACATTGCCTGAGGATTATCTGAAGCGCTACCAGGGAATCCTGGGACATTACCACATCCAGACAAACAAGGTGGATCCAGGCCCGGCGTTCCAGTGGGATCGTGTCATCGGGGATGCAAAGCGATTGCTGGAACGATCCAACCGCCATTGACGAGGACAGTGACAGGATTCGACATGTTCGCGGTGGTCAACATCCCCCAAAAATTGAGCCTCGGTTTTGGTCTGCTCTGGCCCGGTGCGCGGGCCACTGCCGTTGAATTAAGGAATGATGGGAGATCCAATTCGGGCTCTCCCTCTCCCTGTCGGACGGGGAGAGGGTCGGGGAGATGGGCTTTCATGGAGGTTCGAGCAGCCCTCCTCTCCCCGGCCTTCTCCTCCCGCTGTGGGAGGAGAGGGATGAGCCGGCGAGTTTCCCCTGGCAACTTGCTTAATTCAACGGCAGTGGGTACGCGGGCGCTCCCTTCCATGCCACGAGTTCTGAAGATTGTTGCGCACATCCTCCTCGTCACTTTCCTGCCTGCTTCCTTGCTCGCGGCGGAACGGGCCTTTTCCGTGGCCACTTACAATGTGGAGAATTACATCGACACAAATGACGGAGACCGGCCAGCCAAGTCCGCCGCGGCGAAAGCCAGGGTGCGTGAAAGCATTCGCGCGCTCCGTGCGGATGTCATCGCGCTACAGGAAATGGGAAGCACAAACGCGCTTCTCGAACTCCGTGCCTCACTCAAGTCCGAAGGGCTGGACTATCCTTACTGGGAACATGTGCAAGGATGGGATACGAACATCCACGTCGCCGTTCTGAGCCGTCTGCCGATCGTTGGCCGGCGGCCTCACACCAAGGAAAGCTTCCTGCTGCAAGGCCGTCGTTTCCATGTTAGCCGCGGGTTCGCCGAGCTTGAGCTTCAAGCCGCGCCAAAGTACCGGTTCACCTTCATCTCGGCGCACTTGAAATCGCGTCGGCAGTCTGCGGTTGCAGATGAAGGGGATTTGCGGGAGCAGGAAGCCATTCTACTTCGCGCCATTATTGACGCCCGCCTCAAGGAAAACCCCAAAATCAATCTGGTGGTGCTCGGCGACTTCAACGATGTGAAGGATTCAAGATCCACGAAACGAATCCTTGGCACGCGGACGCAAGCCCTCATCGATACCCGCCCGGCAGAACGAAATGGCGATAACACGCCGAATGCCATCCCTCGATTTGATCCGCGCAATGTCACCTGGACTCATCACTACGGCAAGGAGGACACCTACAGCCGCATCGATTACATCCTCCTCAGTCCCGGGATGGCTCGTGAATGGAAGACCAATGAGACCTACGTTCTGACGCAGCCCAACTGGGGAGTCGCCTCTGATCATCGACCGATCATTGCCGGCTTTACGGCGGAAGATTTGTAGCAGAATTCTCCGACGAGGCTTTGGAGGGGAGTGCCGTCGAGATTTCGCAACCTCAGTCAGGCCAGAATATCCTTCACCACCTGCGCCTCGGCATCAACTCCGGTCAATCGCATATCCACGCCCAGCCATTTGAAGGTGAAGCGCCGGTGATCAATGCCGAGCTGGTTGAGGATCGTCGCATGCAGGTCGCGGACATGAACGGGGTTCTCCACGATGTTGTAGCTGAAGTCGTCCGTCTGGCCGTAAACGGTTCCACCCTTGATGCCGCCACCGGCGAGCCACATGGTGAAGCAGCGCGGATGATGATCGCGCCCATAGTTGTCCTTGGTCAATCCACCCTGGCTGTAAATGGTCCGACCGAATTCACCACCCCAGATGATCAGCGTGCTGTCGAAAAGCCCTCGCGCCTTGAGATCCTGGATCAATCCGTATGTGGCTTGATCGACATCCTTGCATTGCATCGGCAGACGTCCACCCACGTTGCTGTGATGATCCCAGTTGTTGAGGTACACCTGCACGAACCTCACGCCACGCTCGATCAACCGGCGTGAAAGCAGGCAGGTGTAGGCGAACGTTCCCGGCTTCTTCGCCTCTTCTCCGTAAAGTTTATAGGTGCTCTCCGGCTCGTTCAACACGGCGGTCAATTCCGGTACGCTCGTTTGCATGCGGTAGGCCATCTCGAATTGCTGGATCCTCGTGTGAGTTTCCGGATCCCCGACCTGGCGATAGTTCAACTCGTTCAGAGCCTTGAGGCCATCAAGCTGTTTGCGGCGGAGATGGCCCGTCACACCGGGAGGGTTGTTGATGAACAGGATCGGGTCGCCCTGGCTGCGGAATGGCACGCCCGCGTGTTCGCCACTGACAAATCCGCTGGACCAAAGCCGCGCGCTGATGGCCTGGATTTGTTCCTTGTTGGTCGGTTCGGCGACCAGCACGACAAACGTGGGCAGATTTTGATTGAGCGAGCCAAGCCCGTAACTAACCCAAGACCCGATGCAAGGACGTCCGCCAACCATGCTGCCTGTTTGCATGTGGCAGATGGCCGGCTCGTGATTGATCGCTTCCGTGTGCATCGAGCGGATGAAAGCCATGTCATCGATGACTCTGGCGGTCCAAGGAAGCAGCTCGGTGTTCATCCAGAGTCCGGCCTTGCCCACCTGACTGAACTTGAACTTCGACGGGGCGACCGGAAAACGCTTCTGTCCCGAGGTCATCGTGGTCAGGCGCTGCCCCATGCGGATGGTGTCAGGCAAATCCTTGTCGTACCACTCCTTCATCACCGGCTTGTAGTCGAAGAGATCCATCTGCGATGGCCCGCCCACCATGTGCAGGTAAATGATCTGTTTCACCTTCGGAGAGAAGTGGGGAAGCGTGACCTTGGTTGGAGGATCTTCCCCCCACAAGCGGAGGTTGTCGCCCAGCAATGTTGCCAGAGCGGCATAGCCGAGGGCGTTCTTGCCACGAGCAAGAAACTGGCGGCGTGTTTCGTGGAGGATGTATTCCTTGAAAGGGCTCATGTCACCAATGTGTCATCGTGAAGGGGTTGTGAGTGACCGGGAGCGGACATCGTGAGCATGAATGATCGGTTCTCATTTGTTCAACACTTCGTCGAGATTCATGAGCTGATTCGCAACCATTGTCATCGCGGCGAGCTGCGCGGGCGGCACCTTCCCAGAAATTTTTGATTCGCCACCAGAGATCAACTTCTTCGCTTCGAGGGGCTCCTGTTCGTAGAAACTTTTCATTTCGGACAATGTTGTCTTCACGAGAGTCCGTTCTTCCGGAGTGAACGCTCTCGAGAGCAACAGCGCCGCAATCTCGTCAAGGGCTCTCTCTTCCCTGCCCCTGGCGCGAATCAAAACTGACTCCGCGAGACAACGCGCCGCCTCCACGAACTGGGGATCATTGAGAGTCGCCAGAGCCTGCAGCGGAGTGTTGGTGCGTTCGCGGCGTACCGCGCAAACTTCACGGCTTGGCGCGTTGAAGATGTCCATGGTCGCCGGGGGAGCGGCGCGTTTCCAGAAGGTGTAGAGACTGCGCCGATACAAACCATTGCCGGTGTCCTTCTCGTAAATGCGCGTGTTGCTTTCCGGCATGGCCACGGCCTCCCAAACACCTTGAGGTTGATAAGGCCTCACACTTGGACCGCCTAGCCGGCCTGACAGAAGTCGGCTCGTGGCAAGGGCGTAATCGCGAACCATCTCAGCATCCATGCGAAATCGCGGCGCGCGGCTCAGAAATCTGTTCTGAGGATCCTTCTCCAATTTTTCGGCCATCACCTCAGCGCCCTGTCGATACGTTGCCGATGTCAGCATGAGGGTGAAGAGGTGTTTCACGTCCCAGCCACTTTCCACGAACTCCACCGCCAGCCAGTCCAGAAGCGCCTGGTTCACCGGAGTCTCACCCTGCGTGCCGAAATCCTCCGCCGATTTCACAAGCCCGACACCAAACACCTCCTGCCAGAATCGATTCACTGTGACGCGGGCTGTCAGTGGATTTTCACGGGCCACAAGCCATTTCGCCAGGCCAAGGCGATTCCGCGGCGCATCCGCCGCCAACGGATGCAGCGCGGCTGGAGTTGCTGATGACACCTTCTCGCGCGGCTTGTCGTATTGTCCACGAAAGAGAATCTGAGCCATTGGTTCCGAATCCTTCTTTTCACGCTGGATGTGAGTCACAGGACTGCGCGCGCGGATGGCGATCTTCTCCGACTCCAACGCGGCAAGTTTCTCGGATGCCTCCTGCCAGCCTTTGTGCTGTGTCGCACGGAAATAGTTTCGCAAAACTTCGAAGGCCGGGCTGTTGGTGCTGCCCGGGTCGGCATACGTGAACAGGGACCGGAGGCGCGGCGCGGCGGCAATCGCGGCGATTTGAGAAGCATCCAGCCGGGAACGATGAACACGAACATCCTGGACTACCAATCCGTCGGCCTGGCCATCGTGCTCGCGGCGGCCGATCCGTAACGGGAGTCGCGTCCGTATTGAGCCTTCAAGCCCGTCTTCGGCCTGGTTCACAGCAACCGGAAGTCCGTCGATGTATAACTTGAAACCACTGGCACGAGTTGATCCGTCGTAAGTCGCGAACAGATGATGCCACTCTCCCTTGGTTACTGACTTCTCTTGTGATCGCACTCTCATCGAGATGGAAGGACGTCGATTCACGATCGCCACGCCAAAGCGATCATCACGAACAAAGAATTCCCATCCCCGGTAATGTTCTTCCTTGCCCCCCATCCGTGCCATCACCACACCTTCGCCCTTGAACTCTTCCGGCACCAAGACCCATGCTCCAAGCGAGAAAGCTTCTCCAGAATCGAAGTCCCCAACATCTCCCACCAGAAAGCTGTTCGTCTTGGTGAGGATTGCGCCAGGTCCCAGCGGCCCCCCGCCCTTCCATCCGAGCCCCGGAGAACCACCAATGCGGGTAATCTTCCCTTTGATCATGCCCGTCACGTTGGTTCCACGACCTTCATTGAAGGCAGCTCTAAACTCTTCGCCAGGAAAACGAATTGATTTGCTCTCCATATCCACTCGAACCTGCTCCAACCAGTTCGTAAAGGCGGTGTCCGCCAGCTTCCCCTGCTCGTTCAACTCGTGCTTTCCATTTCCGATCTCATCGGGCAAGGCCTTCCAACGTACACGGTCGGATTCCGTTGGCGGCACCACAAAATAATCATCCCCCTCCCGCCAATTCCTGTCGTAGCCGGTCTGCCTGGTATTTCGGAAGAACGCAGCCATCGAATAGAAGTCCTTCATCGTGATCGGATCGAACTTGTGATCATGACAGGCGCTGCAGTTCATCGTCAGTCCTAGAAAAACCCAGCCGGTCGTTGTGACGCGGTCGTTCGCGTAGTTGGCCAGATTCTCCTCTTCGATGGTGCCTCCTTCGTTGGTTGTCATGTTGCATCGGTGAAATCCGGTGGCGACCAACTGATCCATCGTCGGATTCTCCATCAAATCACCCGCGATCTGTTCCATGACAAATTGATCAAATGGCATGTTTCGATTGAAGGCGCGGATTACCCAGTCTCGATACGGCCACATCTCGCGATAGTTGTCGAAATGCAGTCCGTGCGTGTCAGCGTAGCGCGCGGCGTCGAGCCAGTAGCGGCCGCGATGCTCGCCCCAGGAAGGAGAACTCATCCAACGATCGATCAGTTTTTCGTAGGCCTCGGGCGAACGATCACTGACAAACTTTTCCACGTCCTCAGGCTTCGGTGGCAACCCGGTCAAGTCCAGCGAGAGCCGCCTCGCAAGATTGCGGCGTCCAGCCTCAGGCGAAGGAGTGAGCCCCCTGGCATCCATCTTTGTCGCAATGAACGCATCGATCGGATTACGGACCCAGCCTTGGTTGAGCCTTGAATTGTGAATCGAGGCTTCGGCTTTCGAATCCGCAGCTACCAGTGCGTTGGACACGGTTCCGCCGACCGCTGGCACTGAAGGTCGTTCCGGTTTGATGAAAGCCCAGTGACCCTGCCAGGAAGCGCCAGCCAGAATCCAGGCTCTGAGCATTTCCTTCTGCGCTGGTTTGAGTTCTTTCCGCGATTTTGGCGGAGGCATGGCATCATCAGCATCGGACGTCGTGATCCGCTTCCAGAGTTCGCTCTTTGCCGGATCGCCGGGCACCAGCGCAGGACCATGCTTGTCGGTGGTCTCAAATGCTCCTTCTTTTGTGTCGAGCCTCAGACCGGCTTTCCGTGCATTCGCGTCGGGACCGTGGCAGGCAAAGCAGTTGTCAGCCAGTATGGGCCGAATGTCGCGGTTGAATTGAATTTGAGCCCCTGGTTCAACCCCGATCGACGGCACCAGGCTGAATGGGAGCAGCAAGGCAGTCCACAAGCACCAAACGCCCGCGTGGCGGCGCTGACCTCGATTTTGTTTTTTGCCGCCAGCTCTTTTACTCATGAACTTTGAATCGCCATTTGGTTTGGTTTCCGCCAGCAAAGGGAACTTTACCCCACCAGCACATCAATATGGAGGCGTTCCAGGAACTGGCTTGCGTCTGGTTGTCATAAATTGCGCAACCAGTTCGATTGGGAATACGCTCATTTTGCCGTTTTGTAGTGCTATTTTGGCGGAGCTGACTACCGGACGTCGGGTAGTAGAATGTTTTTTCCTCCAGAGATCCCTGATCGCGATTCGAGAGCGCTCGATTCCTCATGTGTGATCTGCAAAATTTCTCACCATCTCTTTTGCCGATTGCCTACACAACGAGGAGTCCCTAATTTCCATGGCAATAAATCCTGGTCGCGATGTGCTTATGAAATTCATCCATCCGTGTGGCGCTGGAATGGGAGTAGAAGCTCGGAATCTACTGAGGAGACCGTGGGATGGCCTGCGAATTCCAGAGGATGCCGCGGGCCCAGATGCAAGGCGTGAGCGCGGGAAGATGCCAGCATTGGCCTCTGACCAAGCGAGCAACGAAACGCATGCGTCTGTGCCGCAGTCAGGATTTCCGGACTATTTCACTGTCTTCTCAGTAAGAGCCTCCATGCTTACTCTGGCATTCCTCATCGCTGGCAGCTTTGTGGGAACAGCAGAAACAGCTTCACCAAAAGCATCCAACGCAAAGGTTGATTTCAACCGCGACATCCGTCCGATCCTATCCGACACGTGCTATGCATGCCATGGGCCGGATGAGCAGGAACGCAAGGCGAAGCTCCGTTTCGATTTGCGGGAGGAAATTTTCAAGCCGGCGAAGTCGGGCGAGATTCCTGTTGTGCCTGGCGATCTCGCGAAGAGCGAACTCATACGCCGAATCACAACCACAGACGGGGACGACTTGATGCCTCCCCCGAAATTCAACAAGAAGCTCTCACCGGCGCAGATCGAACTGCTCAAACGATGGGTCAGCGAAGGCGCGGAATGGAAAGGCCATTGGTCCTACAACAAACCAGAACAGCCCGCCGTACCCGAAGTGAAGAGCAAGCCTTGGGTGCGCAATCCCATCGACAGCTTTGTCGCCGCCAAGCTGGAGAAGGAGGGCTTGAAGCCATCGCCAGAGGCGGACAAGGCGAAACTCGCGCGGCGCGTTGCCCTCGACCTGACCGGACTCCCGCCAACCATTGAGGAGGTGGACCAGTTTCTCTACGACAACAGCAATGATGCTTACGAGAAACTTGTGGATCGACTGTTGGCAACACCGGCTTACGGCGAGCGTCGTGCAATGTTCTGGCTCGACCTGGCCCGCTACTCGGACTCCCAAGGTTACCATCACGACGCGCACCGCGACCTTTATCACTGGCGCGACTGGGTGATCAATGCGTTCAACAAAAACATGCCTTTCGACCAGTTCTCCATCGAGCAACTGGCTGGCGATCTCCTGCCCAACCCGACTCGCGAGCAGATCACCGCCACCGGATTTCACCGCAACGAAATGACCACTTCCGAGGGGGGAGCAATCCCCGAAGAATATGCGGTGAAGTACATCGTTGGCCGCCTCGACACCACCTCACGCGTCTGGCTTGGAACGTCGCTCGCCTGCGCCGAATGCCACGACCACAAGTATGATCCGATCACGCAGAAGGATTTCTATCGGATGTTCGCCTTCTTCAACACCGTTGCCGAAAACGGCATGGACCAGCAGGAGAACCCCGTGCCTCGCCTGACGCTCGAAACACCGGAGCAAAAGACAAAACTCGGGCAGATGAACCGCGAGGTCGCCGCGCTTGAAAGCGCGCAGAAAGTGCTCCTCGAATCGCCTCATCCAGAACGCGACACGGCGAAAACTGCCTGGCAGACCAAACTGCGAAACGAAGCCGTTGAACCGTGGACCGTGCTTCCAGTGACCGCGATGAAGTCTGAGAGAGGCGCGGGATTCGAACGACTGGCGGACGATTCCATCTGGATCACCGGCACGAACGCACCGAAAGACGTTTACGAAATCACGCTGCGTACCGACGCACGGAATCTCACCGCGCTCCGCCTTGAGGTCCTGCCCGACGACGCCTTGCCTCAGAAGAAATGGGGCCGCGGCGAGAAGGGCGAGTTTCTCCTGACGAAAATTGAAGCCGAGGCGCGGGCGCTCAAGCCCAAGATGGAAACCGCGGAAGGAACAACAGTTCCCACAGTTGATTCACCAATCGTCGGAAACTGGTTTTCCCTCGGGCCGTTCAAGGCCGCATCCGAGAAGGAAGCCTACGACAAAGCCTTTGGTCCTGAGAATGGTGTTGATCTGACCAAGGCCTACGAGGACGGCAAACTCAAGTGGACTGAGCATCCCGATTGGAAAGACACCATCTCCCGATCCGAACTTTGCGGAACAAACGCCACCACGTACCTCCACCGCACGATCAAGGTCGCGTCGCCCCTATGGGTGTGGCTTTCATTTGGCAAGACCAACGAACTGCAGACTTGGATGAACGGACGAAAAGTTTCCACTCGGAACATCCGCAATTCCGCCGACTCGAAGGACGATCAACACCGCGTCTATCTGACCTCCGGTGAAAACAAACTGCTCCTCAAGATCAGCAATGGCGGTGGCAGCCATTCCCTGCCCTTCAACGCACCAATCGAACCCGCATTCGAACACCCAGTAGAATTCGCAGCGGCAGTGGCGGACTTCAATCAGAGCGGTTTCTCCATCGGTGGAACTCTCGACAGCAAGTCTGATACGGGTTGGGGTGTTGATGGCGCACCCGGAGAAAAGCCTGGGCCGCATTTCGCATTCTTTCGCGCACAGGAGCCGCTGGGCTTTACGGGAGGAACTGAGATCAAAGTGCGCTTGAAGTTTGAGTCCGAGCGTCCTCAACACACGCTTGGGAGGATTCGCTTCGCCACGACCACCTCCGAAGGCTTGACCGAGTTCTTCGGTTTGCCCGACAACGCCCGCGCCGCGCTCATTGCCAGCGATGACCAACGGACTCCCGCGCAAAAGCTCGATTTGCAAAGGCACTACCGCCTGACGCTCGTTCCCGAGATCAAGGACATGACCAAGGTCCTCGGCGACCAACGCAAAGCGCGTGATGATTTCCAGAACAGCATCCCCCTGACGATGGTCATGGGAGAAATGGAGAAACCGCGCGACACCTTCCTCCTGATTCGCGGCGATTATCAAAAGCGCGGCGAGAAGATGACCGCCGATGTACCCTCGCAGCTTTTCCCCTGGCAGGACGACTTGCCCAGGAACCGTCTCGGGTTTGCAAAATGGCTTATGCACCCAAGCAACCCGCTCACTCCCCGCGTGATCGCCAACCATTACTGGCTGGAGTATTTCGGAACGGGCATCGTGAAGACTTCGGAGGAGTTCGGCTCGCAAGGCGAATGGCCGGTCCATCCCGAACTGCTCGACTGGCTGGCAACCGAGCTGGTCCGATCGAAGTGGGACTTGAAAGCCTTCCAACGCCTCATCGTCACATCCGCGACCTACCGCCAGAACGCCGCAATGACTCCTGAGCTTCAGGAACGCGATCCCGAGGGCCGACTGCTCGCCCGATTCCCGCGTCACCGGCTGGAGGCCGAAGCCATCCGGGACACCGCCATGACCGTGAGCGGATTGATAAACCGGAAAATTGGCGGGCCAAGCGTCTATCCATATCAACCACCCGGTCTCTGGGAAGCCGTCGCCTTCGAGGGCACGCGACAATACATCCAGAGCAAGGCGGAGGAGAATTACCGACGCGGCATCTACACCTACTGGAGACGCTCGCTGCCCTATCCGTCGCTCATCACATTTGACGCCCCACCGCGCGAGACCTGCACCATGCGCCGCCCTCGCACGAACACGCCACTCCAGGCGCTCGTGCTGATGAACGACCCGGTTTATGTCGAAGCTTCACGCGCTTTCGGTCAGCGCATCCTCCGCAACGGTGGCGGCAGCTTCGATTCCCGCCTTAACTACGCCTTCAAAACCTGCCTTAGCCGGCCACCAACACGTTTCGAGCGCACGGCATTGGAGAAATCCTTTCAAACCTACCTCAAGAATTTCGAGCAAGACCGGGTCGCCGCCTCGAAGCTCATCCACGTCGGCGCCTCCGCACCACCCGTCGATATGGATTTGAGTGAACTGGCTGCATGGACGGTGATCGCGAATACGCTGCTGAATCTGGATGAGACGGTGACGAAGGGGTAGGCGGCACACTTGTGGATTCCAAATCACTTCAAAGATCAAATGGCGAAGGAGTGGTGACAATCAACAGCCGCATTAACTCGTGTGGCTGCGGTGACGAGATTTCTTGAAAGATCCACCTCCGACGCTTCGATACAATATCTGAGGCATGATCGCATCGCTTTCCAGACACTCTACGCAAACCGCACTCCGCGATGCGCCCACGTTTTCACATGCACCTGACCGGACTCTTTGCCGTCTCTTTCTGATTCTCGCGATCTGTTCATGCCTGGTCGCGAACGCCGCGACCATCGCCTATTCCACTTACTTTGGCGCTTACGCCGTGGTCGTGGATGGCGCAGGCAATGCCTTCGTCGCAGGCGCCACCAGCAGCACCAATGTTTTTCCCGCGTTGAACCCACTCCAGCCCGACTACGGCGGTGGCTTCACGGACGGTTTCGTCGCCAAGTTCGATCCGGACGGTCGGCTGCTCTTTTCAACCTACTTCGGCGGTGCCGGTCCCGATGCCGTCAATGCCGTCGCTCTGGACCGTGAGGGCAACCTGATCATCGTCGGCGAAACGCATTCCGTGGACTTGCCGACGACTGAAGGCGCGTTTCAATCCGACTACGCCGGCGGCAGCGCCTTCGGCTATGGCGACGGCTTCATTGCCAAGCTCTCACCCGACGGCGCGCGCCTGCTCTATTGCTCGTACTTCGGCGGTTCGGGTGATGAGAAGATCAACGGCATGGCGATCGACAAGGAGGGCAATGTCAGCATCACCGGCCAGACGGACTCGCCCAACCTTCCGGTCAAGGACGCCTTCCAATCCCAATCCGGCGGCGGCGAGAATGACGGGTTTGTCGCCAGGTTCGATTCCACGCTGAAGAACCTGCGCTTCTCGACTTACCTTGGCGGGGAAGACAAGGACGAGGATCAGAAGATTGCCGTGGATCCAGGCGGCTTCATTTACGTGAGTGGGCGAACGCTCTCAACGAATTATCCAGTCACCAGCGGTGCATTTCAGACGAAGCACATTCAGATTCCAGAAGACCCCGTCAACTGGGATGCGGGCATCTCCAAGCTCCAGCCAGACGGCTCGGCCATGGTCTATTCTACCTATGTCGGCGGTGCGGCGGCGGACGCGGCGTTTGCCATCGCCGCGGATGCGGATGGCAGCGCTTACGTGGCTGGTGTCATCGCGGCCAGTTGGAACCAGGGCTCATTCCCGCTTGGATTCCAACCCACGCCGGGCTTCGGCAGCGGCGACGCCTTCGTGGCCAAGCTTAAGCCCGACGGCTCGAACTTTGCATGGTTCTCCTATCTCGGCGGCAGCGACGAGGATGTGGGCTTCGGCCTCGCGCTCGACGACGACAATAATGTGTTCGTCTCCGGCATCACAAACTCGCGGGACTTTCCGACAGCCGACGCGCCCCAGCCCAAACTCGCCGGCGGGCACGACAGCTTTGTCGCAAAAGTGAGTCCCGATGGAAAGCGGCTCGTCTATTCGACCTACCTTGGCGGCTCGAATGAAGAATGGGGTTACGCCATCGCTCCTGATTCCAGGGGAAACCTTATTGCCGTCGGCCAGTCGGATTCTTCCGACTTTCCCATTCACAATGCCGTGCAAACCACGAATGGCTCGATCGAGCGTGTGGAGTACCCGGCGGACGCCTACTTGGTCAAACTCACCCCGGCCGTGGAGCCGCCGCCGATGAAAATCGTTCGTTCCGGCAACAATGTACTGATGACCTGGGCCACAAATTTCACCGGCTTCGTCCTGGAATCGACAGGTACCCTCGCACCTACAACGGCGCAGTGGAAACCTGTCAACGCCGCGCCCCTGATGTTGAGCGGCCAGTTCGCGGTGATTCAACGTAGCGATGTCGCCAGTCAGTTCTTCCGCCTGCGAAGGCCATGAGTGCGGCGTGGGAAAAACTGTCCGCGTGAGAAAAGTGGTTCCTCGCGTTTTCGGTGAGTGGTTTTCCCGGAGCGCGACGGGCCATCTGCATCACGGCGAAGCCGTGACAGACATTAGCCGGGGGTTGAGCGAAGCGACACCCCCGGTTCACATCGCCCTCGCCCCACAACGCGGAGGGGTGGCAGAAACCCGCCCCACTCACCATTCCAGCGCTGGCTGGCCATGTGTCTGGCACCCCTCCTGGGTGCAATCTCATCACGCCTTCGTCCGGGGGGTGTCGCTTCGCTCAACCCCCGGCTAATGTCTTTCAGCCCTCCGGGCTGCAACCCAGAAGCAGCTTCCGCCGACGGCGAACTCACTGAAACCAGCGAAGAACTCAAAAAGTTTCTGAAAGATTCCCCTCTCACTCGTCGATGTAATGGCTGAACGAATGAAAACTCACAAAGCATCTCACTTTAGAGCACGGCTCACTGCCTTTATCGTGGCCACCGTCCTCGCCGGAAGCCAATCCGTCTCCGCTCAAACATGGGAAATACTTCCTCCTGCTCAAATCCAAGGCCTGAGCGTGCCACTGCCGGGCAGCCCTGTGCGGGTTGATCATTCGTTCAGCAGGCAGCCCCTCCACTTCGAGCGCAACGACGGACAAGTGGATGCGGAAGCGAAGTTCCTGGCACGTGGGCCGGGCTATCAGCTCTTCCTAACGCAGACCGAGGCGGTGATGGTGTTGCGGGAACCAAATGGTCGTGGAGAACACAATGCATGGGGAGCCTCCACGATTTCAGAATCGCGCATTGGGACCTTGAACCTGAGCACCTCCTCTCCCGCCCTTCGGGCACCCTCTCCTCCATTTGGAAGGGAGGAGAGGGGTGGGGAGAGGAGGCACGGTTCATGGAAAGCGCGGTCACGCCCGGAGTGTGCTGGCGAAAATGAAGTGAACGCTCGCCCTCACCCCGGCCC
>SXMN01000153.1 GCA_005777315.1 Verrucomicrobiales bacterium | reverse complement strand
GTCGATGTTGACCTTGGTGCAACCAGTGCGGCGGGCGATCTCGATGTCGGCTTCAGGAACTCCGGCAGTGTCCTCACCCATCTTGCCTCCGTGCTTATTGATCTCGAGGACGATGTCTTTGGGAACACTGGAGGCTCCGTGGAGCACAAGGGGGTAATCGCCCAGTCCGGCGTCCATGAGGGCCTTCTTGATCGACTTGAGGCGGTCGATGTCGAGGTGTTGTTCGCCTTTGAATTTATAGGCGCCATGGCTGTTTCCGATGGCGATGGCCAGCGAGTCGCAACCGCTTTGCTGGACAAATTTCACTGCTTCTTCGGGGTGAGTGTAGTGTCCATCATGGGAGTAATTGCCACCTTCCTCGCCTTCGTCAAACTGAGCGCCCACGAGGTGGCCCAGCTCGGATTCGACACTGCAATTGTGCTTGTGGGCGTATTCGACAACTTTGCGTGTGATGTCGAGATTCTTGTCGAAAGGCTCGTGCGACGCGTCAATCATGACGGAGGTGAAACCTTCGTCGATGCATTCCTTGCACAGCTCGAAGGAATCGCCATGGTCGAGATGCACGGCAATCGGGATGTTGGAGAGGGATACGGCTGCCTCGATAAGCTTCTTGAGATAAACCGGGTTGGCGTACTGGCGTGCTCCTTTGGAGATCTGGAGGATCACCGGCGCCTTCTCCTCCTCGCAGGCTTCGATAATGGCCTGCAGAAGTTCCATGTTGTTCACGTTGAACGCGCCGATGGCGTATTTGCCTTTGAGCGCTTTTGCGAACAAGTCTCGGGTATGTGTCAGTGGCATATAATCAATTTCAATTTAGCGCCGGCAACGGCCGGCAACGGGCGGGATGTTTAGCTGATCCTCGGGGCGAACGGAACAAGAATTATTCGTCCTGGTCAGCCATGTTTCCGCCCCTCAAATGCTGCAGAGGGAAGGGGATCATCGCCTCCGGCAAGTTTTCTGTAGAGTGTGGCGACGCTGATACCGAGAAGTTCTGCCGCCTTTTCCTTGTTTCCGCCGACCATGGCGAGCGCTCGATTGAGGTAGGCCACTTCCTGATCGCGCAAAAATGTCTTCAGCGATCCAACCAAGGTCGCCTGGGATGAAGCAGGCACCGACTCCGACTGCACGGCTGCTTCGGTCGTGACAGCAGCCGCTTGGCCGGCGTGTGAAAGACCGGCGACGGATACGTCATCACTGAGGGGGGAAGGCGGACCTTCATCCGTTCCACGAGGCAGCAGGTCGTGGAGAGCCGGAGGCAGATCAGATATTCGGATGAGGCTGCCTTCACAGAGGGCGCAAGCGCGCTCGATGGCATTCTCCAGTTCCCTGACGTTTCCGGGCCAATCGTGAGTGGTCAGCGCCTCGATGGCTGATCGGGTTATTTGAAAGGAACTCCCATTGCGAGGGTTGATTTTTTCGCGCAGGAAATGGGTCGCGAGCAGGGGAATGTCCTCTCTTCGTTCCCGAAGCGACGGCAGATGAATCGGTATGACGTTGAGCCTGTAGTATAAGTCTTCACGGAATTCCCCCGACTTGATGCGATCCTCGAGCTGCTCATTGGTTGCTGCAACAACGCGGACATTCACGGGCACTGGGATGTTCTCACCGACCCGCCTGACCTCGCGTTCCTGCAATACGCGCAGGAGACGGCTTTGCAGAGCCGTGGGCATCGAACCGATTTCATCGAGAAAGATGGTTCCGCCGTCCGCTTCATGGAAGAGCCCGCGTTTGTCGGCGATGGCGCCTGTGAAAGAGCCGCGCTTGTGACCGATCAGCTCAGATTCCAGAAGATTCTCGGGAATCGCCGCGCAGTTGACCGGGACGAACGGGGCAAACTGCCTGCGGCTGTTGAAATGAAGGGCCTTGGCCACGAGCTCCTTGCCAGTCCCGCTCTCGCCGCGGATGAGGATGGTGCTCTCGGTGTCAGCGACGCGTTCCACCAACTTGAACACCTCCTGCATTTTCGGAGCGGTGCCTACGATCTGGTTGAACTGATACTTCTTTCTGAGCTGTTTCCGCAGGTAAACGTTCTCCGAGACGGCGTCGTTATACGACAGGGCGCGCTGCACCGCGATGCGCAGCTCATCGAGTTTGAAGGGTTTTTCCAGGTAATCATAGGCGCCACATTTCATGGCTTGGACGGCCGATTCAATTGATCCAAACGCGGTTATCATGATGACAACGGCGGGTGGATTCAGGGCGCGTGCTTTCTGGAGGATGTCCAGGCCGTGGGCGTTGGTGCGATCTAGGTAAAGGTCGGTGATGACCAGCTCTGGTGCTATGGCATCTAGTGCGTCCAGAACTGCGGCGGCATTGTTGAATGGGAAGACCTCGTGCCCTTCAGCGCGGAGGAGTTCAGCAACCATCTGCACCATGGTCATCTCGTCATCAACAAGAAGGACTTTTGCCATGAGTCAGACGCTAGCGACTTTAGCCAGCGTCCGGCAAGCCGGTTGTCTGCGCGGCATCGCGCCTACTTGCCGGGAGGATTGATGATCTCGCTCATCTTGAAGATGGGGAGGAACATACAGATCACAATGCCGCCAACCACAACGCCAAGGAAAACGATGAGGAGCGGCTCGATCAAGGACGTCAGACCCGATAAGGTGGTTTCAATCTCTTCATCCAGGAAGTCGGCCACCCGTTCGAGCATGGAATCGATTTTGCCAGTCTGCTCGCCCGCGGTGATCATGCGGATGATCATTGTCGGAAAGATGGGGTGCTTGCCCAGGGAGGTGGAAATGCCCTCGCCCCGCTCAATGTCATTGGAAGAGGTGCGAATGGCTTTTTCCATCACCACGTTGCCGCAAGTGTTGGCGACGATGTTGAGCACTTCCAGAATCGGAACGCCGCTGCGAATGAGAGATGCAAGTGTGCGTGTGAAACGCGCCAGACAAATCTTGTGCGCGATGGCTCCGAAGATCGGCAGTTTGATGCGCGTGCGATCCCAGAATTCACGTCCGCTCTTCGTCTTGATGAAGGCAAACCAGCCGTAAACAGCGCCAGCCACGGCTGGAAGAATGTAGAGGATTGTCTTCTGAAGAAATTCGCTGACCGCGATCAGATACAGGGTTGGCAGGGGCAGTTTAGCGCCGAAACCTTTGAAAATGTCGCCAAATACCGGCACCACCCTCACCAGCAGGAAAATAGTAATCGCGATGGCCACGACAGTAACGACGGTCGGATACATCATCGCGGATTTCACCTTCTTCCGCAGCCGTGCGGTGTTCTCCAGGTAGGTGGCCAGGCGCGCGAGAATATCCGCGAGCAAACCGCCCTTTTCACCCGCATCCACCATGCAGACGTAAAGCTTGTTGAAGACTTTGGGATGCTTGATGAGGGCGGCGGAAAAGCCATCTCCCCCTTCAACTCTGGAACAGACATCCTTGATGACATCTCGCATCACCTTGTGGGTTGTCTGTTCAGCAAGGGCCTGGAGGGATTGCACCATCGCCAGCCCCGCGTCGATCATGGTGGCGAGCTGGCGTGTGAACACGACGAGATCCGCAAGGGGCACCGTGCCGCCCGAGGTCTTGCCCTTCTTGCTCATGGTCTCCGAAATGGAGAGGATCAGAAGGTTTCGGTTGAGCAGCGAGACAACGGCAGCTTGTTCCGTGGAGGCTTCAATGGAATTCTTGATTTGACGGCCACTGCCAACTTCTCGCGCGGTATAAACAAATGACGGCATAAATGCTTCTGTGGCTTTAGCAAATGGCAGACCAACCGAGTCTCAAGGGATGACAGACCTGTGACGAACTCAACGGTGCGCTGGCTGGAGGCAGGGTTTGTAGGACCGACTATCCCCCATGACGTTCCAGCAGACCCTACATTTGGGGTGGTGGGGCCTGCAATTACGGGTGTTAGAGGATCGAGAATCCGGTGGAAGCTAATCTCGAAGGAAGCACGGATCTCTGTACAGTGTCCTGTTGCGAGTCAGTGTCTAATGGACAACCTGCCCGGCTGAACGGATCTTTTGGCGATCCATGGCTGGCCATGACGAGCGTCTCAAACTCGAGAGACGGATACTGGCCAACGAACTATGCGCCGGCCCGGCGACGGCTCTGACGCCATTTGTCCAGGCCAACGGCAAGGATGATGACGCAGCCGATGATGATTTCCTGAATGTAATTGCCCATATCCGTCTGGCCAAGCCCGTTGCGCAATACTGCCATGACGAGTGCTCCGAGAACTGATCCCCAGATGCTTCCCACACCACCATTCAGGCTCGCTCCGCCGATGACGACTGCGGCGATGATGTCAAGTTCCAGGCCGACGCCTCCGGTGGGATCTCCTTCTCCGAGGCGCGTCATCTGAAGGAGACCAGAGAGTCCGAAGAAAGCGCCAGCAACCGTGTAAGTACAAAGCTTGGTCCATTGGACCCGCACACCGCAGAGGCGGGCGGTGGCTTCGTTCGAGCCGATTGCGAAAATGTGACGGCCGAAAACAGTTCGTTGCAAGAGGACGGACGTCAGGAACGCAAGAGCAAGAGCAAGCCAGACGCCCGCAGGCAATGGCAAAAACTCGGATGGGTTCTTGCGCTCCATCAAAAACATCAGGGAAGAAGTTTCGGAGGCATGGACAACCTGGTTTCCGGCTATCCATTTGGCGGTTCCTCTCAGGATTCCCATTGTGCCCAGCGTGATAATGAATGGGAGGAGGCGCAGCCCCGCGATCATGCCGCCGTTCAAGGCTCCAACGGCGGCTCCGCAGAGGATCACCAACATTCCAGTCATGATCGGTGAGCAGCCTGCCTCGAGCAATTTGGCCCCGACGACGGTGCCAAATGCCACGAGAGATCCCACGCTCAGATCAATTCCACCACTGACGATGATCAGGGTCATGCCGAGTGCGCCGATGGCGACGATGACTGTCTGAACGAGTATGAGTTTGAAGTTGCCACCGGAGAAGACGGATGGGCGCACGTCAGGGTTAAGTGCGAACAATCCGAGCACCACCACAAGACCGAGAATTGGTCCGGCCGCATTGAGCAGCCGTTGCCACAGACGCGAGCCATTCATGAGCCAGGTTCTCCTTCGCCATGGCCAATTGCGCTGGCGATGATGGCGTGTTCGTCCCACTCGGCGACGGGTTTCGCTGCGGAAAGAACTCCCCGGCACATCACGGCGATGGTGTCGCAGACACCTAGAAGCTCGGGCAAGTAGGAGCTGACGAAAATGATCGCTTTGCCCTGCGTCGCGAGCTCGCCCATCAACTTGTAGATCTGCGCCTTGCTTCCCACATCTATCCCGCGGGTTGGTTCGTCCAGCAGGAGAATTCGCGCGTCGTGGTGCAACAGCCGGCCAACGGCTATCTTTTGTTGGTTGCCACCAGAGAGTTCAACGATTGGCTGCTCCGGATGCTGCGCTTTGACATCGAGCCGCTGAATCCAATCGCACGCCGCTCGATTCTGTCGTGCCGCACTGATGAACCCGCAGGTCGCCACCGGCCCGTAGCGGGTGGCGGTCAGGTTGTCGGCGATGCTTCGGTTCAGCATCAGGCCTTCTTCCTTGCGATTCTCGCTCAGCAGGCCGATGCCCTCGCGCAAGCGCCGCGGTGGGGAAGCGCAGGTTCTAGTCTTGTTTCCAATGACGACTTCGCCCTGCGAAACTCTGTCGAGTCCGAAAATGGCTCGAAGTGTTTCAGTGCGTCCGGCACCGATGAGGCCTGCGATGCCGAGGATCTCTCCCTCGCGCAGCGTCAAGGTGACGGAACGGGGTTTGGAACTTCCGGCGAGGGATCGAACTTCGAGCAAGGGTTTGCCTGGTCGATGCGGTGTCTGCGGATAAAGTTCGCTCATTTCACGCCCCACCATAAACCGAATGATCTGATTCAGGTCCGCGCTCTTCATCTCACCGCTGGCCACTGTCTCCCCATCGCGCAGAACGGTGAACCGGTCGCAGACTCGCTGGCATTCTTCAAGGAAATGACTGATGTAAATGATGCTGACACCGCGCTTGCGGAGTTGGTGGATGGCGGTGAAGAGGTGTTCCGTATCAACGCTCGTGAGACTGCTTGTCGGTTCATCCATGATGAGAACCTTCGGCTGGCCGAGAAGAGCCCGCGCTATCTCGACGATTTGCTGCTGAGCAATGGTCAGCCGGTTGACGGGGCTTTCGATAGGGATGCTTTCGGAGTGCAGCTCCGCCAGGGCTTTCCGCACGGATTCCCGACGCACTCGTGTGTCAAGCCATCCAAATTTCGACGGCTCATCGCCGAGCACGATGTTCTCCTCGACTGACAGGTGAGGAGCAAGAGTCAGCTCCTGATAAATCATCGCGATTCCGCACTTTCGAGCGTGATGCGGGTTACGCGGCAAGAAGGGTTGTCCCTCGAATTCGATGGTGCCCGAGTCGGCCAGACAGGCGCCACTGAGGATCTTCATCAATGTGCTCTTGCCGGCCCCGTTCTCTCCGATGAGCGCATGGACTTCGCCAGGAGCCACTTTCAGCGAGACACCCCGCAGCGCACGCGTCGCGCCGAATGACTTCTGGATGGCTTGAAGCCGGAGCCGTGGAATCATGACCTCAGTGGATCAATTCTTCAGATACTGCTTGAGCGGTGGGTAGAGAAGGTCGCGCATGGCAGGCTGCTCCATGTTTTCCCTGGTAACCAGTGCGACGCCGGTATCGATCCGCTTCTCAACCTTCTTTCCCTGGAGGTGATCGATGAGGGTCAGGACGCCGAGATAACCCATCTTCATTGGATTCTGCACGACGAGGCCGTGGACATCACCATTCTTCATGTCCGCAATGGATTGTGAGCCCGCGTCGAAGCCGACCATTTTGACCTTGCCGCCAGCACGACCGATGTCTCGCAGAGCCTTGGTCATGCCGATGGTGGAGTTTTCATTCGGGCAGAAGATTCCGTTAACGTCCTTGCCGAAACGGTTGAGAAGGTTTTGCGATGCTTGATAGCTCGTTTCACGAGTGGGGCCTGCGTATTGATCCGACGATATGATTTTGATCCCAGAATGCTTCTTTAGCGCGTCGAGGAATCCTGCTTCCCGTGCTTCGGTGCTGGCGCTGCCCACGGCGTAGCGGAGAAGGATGACGCTGCCCTTTCCTCCGAGTAGAGATGCAAGCTGGTCGCCGGCCATCTGGCCGCCTTTGAAATTATCAGTGGCCACAAAGCTGGTGTGGAGGTCGGAGCTCAGGTCCGAGTCGAAGATGACTACTGGAATGCCAGTCTGAACTGCGGTTTTGACCGGGCTTACAAGTGCTTTCGAGTCGAGCGGGGCGAGTACAATGCCGTTGACCTTGCGGGCGGTGAATGTTTCGACAGTCTGAATCTGGTTTTCGCGGTCGTCCTCACGCAGCGGACCTTTCCAGATGACTTTTGTCTTGATGCCTTTGGCGTTCAGCTCTTGTTCGGCTTTCATGGCTCCAGCTTGAACAGATTTCCAGAATTCGTGCGTTGTTCCCTTTGGAACGACAGCGATGGTGTAGGAACTTTCCGCCCCGAAGGCGGAGTTGCCTCCGAGCGCGAATGCAGTCAGACACAAGATAATTGCGGAGAGGAATTTCATGCGTGCGAGCCTATGCGAGCGGGGAAGGGGATTCAACGCTTTTGCGAGATGTATTGGTGTTGGCGATTTGCACTGGCGTCGGTGTGGTTTTGGCCGGGTCTGAAAATTCGCTTGGAGTGACTTTGATTGCAGTGCTTAATCGTCCTCCAGAATGTCCTTTGTCAACTTACCTGATCGGGGTCAGGCCGTGGAGCTGTTGCAGCGCAGCCTCAGTCGCGGGCGTTTGGGGCATACTTATCTTTTCTCTGGCCCATCCCTGGATGACCTTGGAGCCGTCGCGCGCACTCTGGCCAAGACGATCAATTGCCTGAACCAAACGAAGCATGATGGCGCAGGAGCTGCGATTGACTCGTGCGATTCGTGCGCAAGCTGCTGCAAGATTGACGGTGAACGTCATCCTGACGTGCAGTGGCTCCGCCCGGAATCCAAATCCAGGGTAATTACCATTGATCAAATCCGGGAGTTGCTGCAGACGATCAACCTCAAGCCCACGGAGGCTTCCTACAAGCTGGCTGTGATCGTGGCGGCGGACAGGCTGAATGTGCAGGCAGCGAACGCATTCCTGAAGACGCTGGAGGAACCGCCTTCCCGATCGGTCATGATTTTACTAACCACGGATCCCCAGCGAATTCTGGAGACGATATTGTCCCGATGCCTGCGGCTGACATTCGCAGGCGAGACAAAGTTCGATCTGGAGAGTTCGAACGGGACATGGCTAAGAGCATTTTGTCAGAAGATCAGCGAGGTCAGCCAGGGGCTGCTGGCTCGATATCAACTCCTTGGGATGCTGCTGCAACGGCTTGCTGAATTAAAGGAGGAAACCGAACGCACACTTGCAGCCAATTCTCCGTTGGAAAAGCATGACGAAATCGAGCCGAAGTTGCGGGAGAAGTGGGAGAGCGAACTGGCAGCCGCCGTCGAGGCGGAATACCGCCGTCGCAGGGGGGAGTTGCTTCTGGCCCTTCAATGGTGGCTGCGGGACGTGTGGCTCCTCACGAAGACATCGAGCCAGGAGTTGCTGGCTTACCCGGCATTAGCCGAGGTTTCCAAGGTGATCGCGCTCCGTGCATCTCCGGCGAGCGCAGCCAACAACCTACATGTGCTTGATCACCTTCAATGGCAGCTTGGGTCCAACGTGCAGGAAGCCCTGGCGCTCGAAGTCGGATTGCTCAGGCTTAAACTTTGAATCCGCCCACGGTGAGCGCTACAAACATAAGGCGTTCAATCGCTCCCCGGTCTGCCGCTCCACCACCCATCCCCGGGGATTTTGCAGCAGGGTTCATGTCTTTTGTCTGCGGATGCTTCTTTGGTCTGGCGCTTCTGAAATTTGGGAATCCGATAGTCCTCGATAAGTTGATCGAAGCACCGGCGGGCATCTTGGAATGGATCTTTTCTCCCTGGCCGGTGCGTTGGGGGCAGCTTGGCCTCGTTGTGTTCGCCGCCGCCTGTCTTCCGATCGCCCGGTTCAGGTCGCCGAAGCCAGTCTGGTTATGCCTTCTGCCAGTCCTTTGGTTCGGATGGCAAATGTTGTCCTCAGTCACGACGGTGGATGCCTCATTGACAAGGATCACGATCATCCACTTCGCGACATGTCTGATCGCCTTCGGACTAGGGCTGTTTGTCCTTGGGCCGCGTGGGAAATTCCTCCAATTCGCGGTCGGTGTGCTTCCGTTCTTCGTCTGGGTGATGTGGACCGGTTTCGATCAGCACTATGGCGGGTTGGATGCGACGGAGAAGATGATCAAGGAAATTCCCAACTGGCGGGAGATCTACCCGCCGGAATACCTGGAACGTATCGCCAAGAAGCGCATCTTTGGGACTCTTGTTTACCCCAATGCTCTGGCTGGAGCGATCTTGCTTTGGCTGCCGATCCTTATGGGCTGTATCTGGAGGATTGGCGACAGATTGACCTTGGCTGCTCGTATTCTGCTCATTGGCACGTTGATGTACGGCGGCGGAGCGTGCTTGGTTTGGTCTGGTTCAAAATCGGGCTGGTTAATTGCCTTGGGGTTGGTGGTCGTTGCCTTGTGCCATCTTGGCATCTCGCGAAAGTTCAAGATGGCGATCATTTTCACGGTATTTCTTGTTGGGCTGGCTGGTTTTTCCTGGAAGTTCGCTTCCTATTTCAAAGCCGGAGCAACCAGTGTGGGTGCGAGAGTGCAGTACTGGCGTGCAGCATGGATTACCAGTCTCGAGCATCCGGTGGTTGGAACTGGACCGGGCACTTTTGCCCGCGCCTACGCCAAAATCCGCCCGCCTGACGCTGAAATGGCCCATCTGACCCATAATGACTACCTTGAGCAGGCGTCGGATTCGGGATTTCCTGGCATGGTTAGTTATACTGCCTTCTGGGTTGGTTTGATCTGTTTGGCTCGTTATCGTGTGGTTTCGAGTGTGAGTGACGTCCGATTTTGGTTTTGGCTAGGGCTTTTGGGGTGGGTGGTTCAAGGTGTTTCAGAATTCGGCCTCTACATACCGGCTCTGGCCTGGCCGGCCTTTGCACTTGCCGGTTGGCTGAGCACGGGAAATGGGCATGGACAGGGTTTGGAGCCTCAGATAACTTCGAAAGCACCGGGATGAAAACAATACTTATTCTCAATGGACCCAATCTGAACTTGCTCGGCCAGAGAGAACCCCAGATCTACGGTTCAACAACGCTGGCGGACATTGACGCCCAGATTCGACATCGAGCCATGCGCTTTGGAGCCCAGGTTGATGTGCGTCAATCGAACCACGAAGGTGAACTGGTCACTTGGATCCAGGAGGGGATCGGTCGAGTGGATGCGATCATCATCAATGCAGGGGCGTACACACACACCAGCATTGCAATTCGAGATGCGATCGCGGCTTCAAAAATCCCGACGATCGAGGTCCACCTTTCCAACGTTTATGCCCGTGAGGAATTCCGGCATAAGTCCATCATAGCGCCCGTCTGCCTCGGGCAAATCTGCGGTTTGGGGTCAATGTCCTATCTTTTGGCGCTGGAAGCGGCCTTTAACATTAACCCTTGAGCTCATCCAGCAAGAATCAAGGTGTGGTGGAGTGTTTTGTCACTGGGATTCGTGTCGGGAATCTCGACTTGACGCCAAAATACACGGCCGCTAGCCTCTGGTCATTCTGAAAACGCTAATGAGCAGGGCCGATATTCGGCTTCTGCTTTTTTGCTTCAAGCTCCTATGCCACAGACTTGCAAAAACCAACGAATAACTCAACCAGGAGAGGTTTGTGGATCTTAAAGACATCAAAGCCATCATTGACCTGATGAAGAAGAACGCCATCTCGGATTTCGAGATGGAGAAACAGGACTTTAAGATCAGACTTCGACGAGCCGGTGCCGTCAGTTCTCAGATGTCGCACTCGGAGGACCCAGGCATCATCGCTTACCCGGTTGCTGGTGCTCAACCCAATGTCGCTCTTCTCCCGGCCTCCATTCCCGCCGTTTCACAAGCATCCAACGAAATCGAGATCAAGTCTCCCATGGTGGGTACTTTTTACCGGGCTCCATCTCCTGAAGCAGGGAACTATATCGAAATCGGTTCTGAAGTGAACGTTGACTCAGTGGTTTGCATTATCGAGGCGATGAAAGTAATGAATGAAATCAAATCAGAGTTAAAAGGCGTTATAACTCAAGTTCTTGTGGAGAATGCGAAACCGGTCGAGTTCGGCCAGCCGCTCTTCAAGATTCGCCCTTTCTGAGCACTGGTATCTTGTAATTTCAGCTCCAAATTGATCATCAGGATCAACCGCACGAAATGTTCGAAAAAGTCCTCGTAGCCAACCGCGGAGAAATCGCTGTCCGCATCATCCGAGCCTGCAAGGAACTCAATATCCGGACTGTCGCGGTCTATTCCGAGGCTGATATTAACTCGATGCACGTCCAAATGGCGGACGAAGCCATTTGCATCGGGAAGGGCCCGAGCGGTGACAGCTATCTCCGCATCGACCGCATCATCAGCGCCGCCGAGATTGCCGATGTGGATGCCATTCATCCGGGTTACGGGTTCCTTTCCGAGAACTCCCATTTCGCGGATGTCTGTGAAAGCTGTAATATCCGCTTCATCGGCCCGAGCTCCCAGGCGATGAACGCCTTGGAAAACAAAGCTACCAGCCGTGCCCTGGCGAAAAAAGCGGGAGTCCCGATCCCTCCGGGTTCCGACGGGATCGTTGAAAACGAGCAGCTCGCCCTCACCACTGCAAGACGGATAGGCTACCCGGTGATGATCAAAGCCATCGCCGGCGGTGGAGGCCGTGGAATGCGCGCGGCCCACAACGACATTTCACTTGTAAAAGGGTTTCATACGGCCAGGACTGAGGCTGAAAAGTCTTTCGGAAACTCGGGCGTTTACATCGAGAAATTCATTGAAAGCCCTCACCATATTGAATTCCAGATCCTCGGGGATGGTCGGGGCAACATCATCCATTTGGGAGAGCGTGACTGCTCGATCCAAAGGCGTAATCAGAAGATTCTCGAAGAAACGCCCTCGCCACTGATCGAAAACAGGTTCAAGGACTTGCGGAAAAAGATGGGCAAGGCCGCGATCCGGATTGCTGAAGTCGCCAGATATACCAATGCTGGGACCGTCGAGTTCATCGTTGATGAAAAGGGATCATTCTACTTTCTCGAAGTGAACAAGCGAATCCAGGTTGAGCATCCCATTACAGAAGAAGTCACTGGTATCGACCTTGTGAAGCAACAGATCCTGATCGCAATGGGGGAACCCTTGCGCATTTCCCAAGGCGACGTTCAGTTCAAAGGACACGCCATAGAATGCCGGATCAACGCCGAAGATCCGTTTGATGATTTCCGTCCATCTCCCGGCCGTATTGAGATGTATTTCGCACCTGGAGGGCGCGGGGTGCGGGTCGATAGCCACGCTTACGCGGGCTATACGATCCCGCCGAACTACGATTCGATGATCGGAAAGTTGATCACATACGGCAAGGACCGCCGCGAGGCCATGGACAAGATGAGCCGCGCTCTTGGCGAGTACATGATAACCGGCATCAAGACGACAATTCCCTTCGAGCAAGCCATCCTTCAAGATCCGAACTTCCGTCGGGGAACTTATTCGACCAACTTCATTGAACAGCTTCTGGGTGGCGCGAGACGGGAGTTGATTGAGGAGAAGTCTTGAGTTGAACCGCTGCCGCGCCAAAGGACTATCGAGGCGCCGATGAAGCCGCTACGCGATTGCCGTATTTACACCTTCGTCGATACCAGTTACCTGAATGGCTGCCCCGCCACCGAAGTGGCAAGAAAGCTGTGTGACGGTGGTTCTGACATCATCCAGCTTCGAGCCAAGACCTCCTGTACCGACGAGATTCAGCGACTGGCTGACGCGATTGCTCCAATTGCTGAACAAGCTTGTGTCCATTTCGTAATCAACGACCACCTGGCTATCTCCAGCAGGATGCCGCAGCCTTTCGTCCATCTTGGTCAGGAAGATTTCTTCGATGCTGGACACATTCAAGTTTCCGACCTCCGACCTCCGAATCCCAAACTCCGCGTCGGCCTCAGCAGTCACGCCCCAGATCAAGCCCTTCGAGCTATGAATGCCGGTGCTGATTATGTCGCCATCGGCCCCGTTTTTCCCACCGGCACCAAACCCGGAAGGCCGGCGGTCACTCTGGATTATGTTCGTTGGGCTTCAACTCACATCCAAATTCCGTGGTTTGCCATCGGGGGCATCAATTTGGAGAACCTCGATGAAGTCATCCAGGCCGGTGCCCGACGGATCTGCGTTGTGTCGGCGATACTACAGGCTCCGGACATTGCACGCGCTTGCCAGCGATTCCGCCAGCGCCTACTGTCCGCCCCGCTGTAAACCATAACAACAACAACTTCCTTTCTGATATTCCATGAGCGTCCTCGTCGTCGGCTCCACCGCGCTTGACTCAATCAAAACACCCAAGGCTGAGAACCCGCGCCTACTAGGCGGATCGGCAAGTCACGCCGCCGTCGCGGCAAGCTTCTTCGCTCCGGTCAAACTCATCGGCATTGTGGGAGATGATTTTCCCAAGCGCTACGTGAACCTCTACCGCCGTCACGGAATTGATTTGGAAGGGCTCCAGATTGTTCCCGGCAGCACCTTTCACTGGGCCGGCGAGTACGAGGTGAACATGAACAATCGGCGCACGCTCAAGACTGAGCTGGGCGTCTTCGAGACCTTCAGTCCCAAACTTCCTTCCGCGCATCAAGACGTTCCCTTCGTCCTGCTGGCCAACATCGCGCCCGGCCTTCAGAGCCACGTTCTCGACCAGATGCGCCGTCCGAAGTTCGTGATCGCCGATACCATGGATCTTTGGCTGAACATCGCCCTGCCAGACTTGCTCAAACTGCTTCCGCGCGTTGACGCGTTCGTGTTGAACGACAGCGAAGCCCGGCAGCTCACGAAGGAAGACAACATTGTCGCATCGCTCAAGAAGCTTCACCGGCTCGGACCGAAGTACGTCATCGTCAAGAAAGGCGAGCACGGCTCCCTCGTTTCATCACCGCGTGGGATGTTTATTGCCCCGGCCTTTCCGCTGGGAAAAGTCGTCGATCCGACAGGTGCAGGCGACTCATTCGTGGGAGGATTGATCGGCTACCTCGCCAGCAGCAAAGGACCGATCGAAGCCAATCTTCGCCGCGCCGTCGTCCACGGCAGCGCCGTTGCCTCGTTCTGCTGCGAAGGCTTTGGCTTGACCCGCACCACGCGCGTCAAGCGCCAGGACATCGACGCTCGCGTTCGGCAGATCGAGAGTCTTGTGCGCTTTTGATCTCTGACTCGCCGGAGGGAAAGGTGAGATGCCCTGCGAAGGGGGTGCCCGCCAGAGCGAGGTTTCCTTCTCTGGCCAGGTTCGCTAGCCTGCCGGTTGATGAGCCGCCCTGTTCCAATCACTCCCGACTACGAACTGCTTGAGCAGATCGGTTCCGGGGCTTACGGCGAAGTCTGGCGGGCGCGCAGCACGGCCACCGGCGCGATGCGTGCGATCAAGATCGTCCATCGGTCCACGTTTGCCGATGTCCGTCCTTTTGAACGTGAATTTGAAGGCATCAAGAAGTTCGAAGAAATCTCCCGTTCACATCCCAGCCAGCTCGCCATCTTCCACGTCGGTCGTAACGACGCTGCCAAATGCTTCTACTACGTGATGGAACTGGCCGACGCCGCGCCGGGCGTGGAAGTTCAAAGTCCAAGGTTCAAGGTTCAAGGCATTCCCGAAACAGAGCAGAGCGCCGAAGCGGAAGTGTCTTCGGCTTTGAACCTGAAACCTGAAACTTTGAACTCGTTTGCTCCACGAACCCTCCGCTCCGACCTCCGCACTCATGGACGCCTCCCTGCCGCTCGGGTGCTCGAACTCGGTCTCGCTCTCACCGAGGCACTGGCCCATTTGCACCAACACGGCCTCGTCCATCGCGACGTGAAGCCGTCGAACATCATCTTCGTCAGTGGCCGGCCCAAGCTCGCAGACATCGGCCTAGTGACGGACGTGGCTACCGGCGACGACTCTCGCTCGATTGTCGGCACCGAAGGTTACCTCGCACCCGAAGGTCCAGGCACCCCGCAGGCCGATCTCTTCGCACTCGGCAAAGTGCTTTACGAAGCCGTGACCGGACTCGATCGCCGCCAATTCCCGCAACTTCCGCCTGACCTCCTCGCCTGGCCCGATGCTGCGCTGGTCTTTGAACTCAACGAGATCATCCTAAAAGCGTGCGCCGGTAGTGGACGCGATCGTTATTGGTCCACCGACGCAATGCACGCCGACTTGGAGCGGTTGCGTTCCGGGAAGTCAGTTCGGCAGCGGCACACGTGGCAGCGGTGTGTGCGGTTGGGAGGCAAGTTGGCTTTGGTCGCTGCGTTCATCTCGCTGCTGGCCGCAGGGTTGAAGCTTGTCCGAAACAGGCCCACGCCACCGACCGCCAACTACTCCGGTGCCGTCGAAAAATTTGAGACCTCCGGCACAACGAACCGCGAGGCCTTCAACTTCTATCTGCTCGGACGGAAATGCAGCGAGAACGCCAACCCCAGCGGCTATCTGTGCGGCATCGCGCATTTCGAAAAGGCCGTCGCGCTGGACCCGAAGTTCGCGCGAGCTTTCGCGGAGATGGCGCGCGCCTGGTCTCGGCTGGACGCCCACGAACACATCGCGCCGAAAATCTGCCAGCCGAAAGCGCACGAGGCCGCGTTGAAGGCCCTGGCACTCGACGACACTCTGGTCGAAGCGCGCGTCACGCTGGCCAGCCATCTGGCGACGTTCAAATGGGACTGGGATGGCGCGGAGCGGGAATTACGTCACGCTGCGCGTCTTGCCCCGGAGAATCCCAGCCCGCGCGCAAGTCTCGCGCGGCTGCTCTCCATCACCGGTCGGCACGAGGAGGCGATTGCCATCCTGAGAGAACTGCAACGTCGCCACCCCGATGTGATGTGGATCAACAACACCCTGGGCGAATGCCTTTCCTTAGCCGGACGCCATGCGGAAGGGGAACGGGAAGTTCGGAAGACGCTGGCAATCACTCCTAATGATCAGTTGGCCCATTTTCGCCTTGCTGAAATCCTGTGGGTGATGGGGGGTCACGATGAATCCCTCTCGGAATGGGAACGATGGTCCGTGCTGCGCTCGGGCTCCGCAGGCGGCTTCGGCGAAGCGCACAAGACTTTTCGGGAATCAGGCATGGCAGGTTTTTGGCAGTTTTTCGACAAGCAGCACCAAGCCCAACTTTCTGCCCTCAAACCCGGCGACTGGTTCCCGCCGATGAACTGCGTCTGGGCCTACGCGGGAATGGGCGACTTGGACAAGGCCTTCGAGTGGCTGGATCGCGCGTGCGAGGACAAGCAACCCTTGCTGGCAGATGTGGCCGTGCATCCGCACTACGCCGCGCTGTGGCCCGACCCGCGGTTTAGGACGGTGCTGAAGCGGATGGGGCTGGACCGGTATTTCCCGAAGAGCATGGGGACAGCCTCCGGCGCCGCGGAGGCGCCGTGAGCCGCCCGCGTTGCCTGCCTTCAACCGCTGAACCGCCAGGCTCTCGGTGGTCTTTTCGCCACACCCTTTCGAGCGATGGACTTTTTCTGCGCCGCAGACCAGTTCGGTATTGCCGGAGAATGTGGCGGGTAATACTCTCTCGGGCGTGAATACGATCTCTCTGAAGTTGCCCGACCACCTGCTGCAACTGCTGGAAACGGAAGCTCGCGCCCGGCGCGCCAGCAAGTCCGCCCTGGTGCGCGAATGCCTGGAGCGATCGCTGGCCGCCCCGCCTCGCAAGGCAACCCAGAGTTGCTTCGACCTCGCTCAAGATCTGGCCGGCTCGATCCCCGGCTTGCCCCGGGATCTGGCGACGAACCCGAAATACTTGGACGGATTCGGCCGATGAAGAACGGGGTGATCCTCGACACCGGACCGTTGGTCACCTTTCTGGCCTCCGGGCTCGCGCACGGCGAGTGGGTTCGCGACCAATGGAAGCGCCTGCGCCCGCCGCTGCTGACCTGTGAGCCGGTGCTGACGGAAGCCGCCTTTCTTTTGAAGCGCGAGGGACAGGACACGGACGCCATCTTCGCCTTGCTGGAGCGGGGCATCTTGCGCGTGGGCATCGAAGTCGAGGATCAGCTCGAGGACCTTCGGGCGTTGATGCGCCGATATCGGGATCGCCCCATGTCACTGGCGGATCCGTGCCTGGTCCGTTTGGCGGAAATCCATCCCGGCGGAACGATTTTCACGCTGGACGCGGACTTTCGCATCTACCGTCGTCACGGGAATCGAGTCATCCCGACCCTGATGCCGTGACTGGCAGTTCGTTCCGTGTAGCCCCCGGTGCTGGGCTGATCCGGCTTTTGCTTCGCAGAAGGCAACATCATGGCGCTGGCGGAGGAGCGGGAACGACGCGGCATCCTCGGCGGTGATCTTCCACCAGCCGTTGCAGCTAGCTGGCAAATTCAGGGTGGCGATTGTGGAAAAAGGCGAGCGCCGCGCGAATCTGGCCGAGGCTCAAGTGTGGATGAGCCGCATGAATTTCCGCCGCGTCCCAGCCGTAGGCCGCTTCATCCATCGCCACCTCGATGACCTTGATGTTGGTGTCGCCGATCCAGGCGACCTGCCCTCAGCGGACGGTCGCGCGGTAGTAACGCGTGGCAGCGTTCGGCGCATAATCGCTGATCCAGACAGCATCGCCACTCAACGTGTTGGTTGAGACCGCGGTCCATGGGGACGAATCGAGACTAGCCGCAGCCTCGACAACGGCAGTCTGCCCTGCTTCTCCATGCACCTGAAACTGCACCGTGCCATCGGGCGATCGGCGGATGGATTGCGGGACGATCACGGGCCACTCCCCATTGTGGAGCCGGGCCAGCAGGGCGGGTCCGCTGTAGTTGACGCTTGTGAATCCCCCGAACGCAATTACGTCGCCCCGCGAGTCCAAGACCAGGCCAGTCAGGTCGTAGGAGCCTTGGTGCGGAAAGACCGATTCCCGCAAGAAACCCGCGCCCGCATTGAAAGTTGCGTCCACGGTCCCGTCGGGATGAAGTCGCGCGATGCCGTAGCGATCCACTCCGCCGATCCAGGAAAACCCGCCAGCCACCAGGATCCTGCCGTTGGGCTGGACAGTGATGGCGGATACGAAGGAACACTCGCTCATGACTGGCAGATCTACTCCCGTGTCCCGTGTCCAATCCGGGTTCAACCGTTCGAGGTGCTCTCGAAAACCTGCGTGACGACTGACCCACAACTTGCCGTCGGCTTGCAGCGCGATCGGCCAGTCCGGAGCCGAACGCCAGTTCAAATCGATGTCCTTTAGGTCCACGCTGCCATCCATGTTCAGTCGGAACAGCCCGACGTCGGTCGTGAGAATCAGCTTTTGGTCGGCTTGAACAATGATGCGACCGACACGGATGTTCTCTGTGGCGAACGACGCATCCGGTGCGAAGGTCGGATCAAGACTGCCGTTCGCGTTCAGGCGTGCGATCCCCGCCCGTGGCGCTCCACCGATCGATCGGAAGCTCCCGCCGATCACGAGTTTTCCGTCAGCTTGGATTGCCATCGCCAGGATTTCCCCTGCACCACTCCGCCGTTCCGACTCCTCCGCCGGCGTAAGAGGCGAGGAGAAGCTTTCATCCACGGCTCCGTTCGAGAGCAAGCGACCGAACCACTCGGGAGAGGCAAGGAGAATGTTGCCGTCGGACTGGAGCGCGACCACACTGTAGCCACCTATGACGCGTCGCGTTTCAAACCGGGTTTTCGGCCCGCCAAATCTTTGATCCATCACTCCATCCGAGTGCAGTCGTGCGATCCCACTCACAGCAATGCCGTGGATCATGAAATTCCCGCTGACGAGCAGCTTTCCGTCGCGCAAGACCTTCACATCTACGACTCGATCCTCTGGATCGGGTGTATCACCGCCTCCGCCTGCCCAGGTGGCAAAATTAGTTTCGAGTGATCCGTTCGGTGTCATGCGTCGGGGCATTCCTTCACGCTCCCGGTAGAGAATGAATCCGTCGGGGAGCGGGAACAACTCACCGTGATACTCGCTGTCGGCAACAATCAGCTTTTCACCCGGCTGAAAAGACTCGTCCAAGGTTCCGTTGGCGTTCAGTCGAATCACTTGTGGCCGGCCGTTGGCCAGCCGGAGCCGACCGCCGTAAATCAGCACCTTGCCGTCCGTCTGCAATTTGAGCGAGAGACCTCCCGTGTAACTGCCGCCCGGCAAGGCAAAGGTCCAGATTACCTGTTGGGTCGGCGCGAAGGTGGTGTCGAGACTGCCGTCCGAATTCAGGCGGACGATTCGATGTCCCCCGGGAGCGCCGTTCTGATAGGTGATGGCCACCAGTATCCTGCCGTCAGGCTGAATAGCGATGGCACTGGCGAATTGCGATAGGTCGTCCCCGAGTTTTTGAGGAACGAAACTCGTGTCGAGCGTGCCGTCTTTGTGGAGGCGTGCGATCAGTGAACGTTCCAGGCCATTGACACGAGTGATGTTGCCCGCGATCAGAATCTTCCCATCACCATCCAGGCTGAGGGACTGGACGGCGGGCACGCTCGTGGCTTCGCGACGCTGAACCACCGGCGAATGAAATGTATCGTCCAGAGAACCATCCAGGTTCAGGCGGATTGGGCCGGCACTCCAAGTCCGGGTGATGATCAACTTTCCGTCAGACTGCACCGCACGCAGCTGGCTAATCTCCGCGGTGCCAAGTGAGACAGATGGTTGAAACGTGTGATCACGGCTTCCATTGGGATGGAGGCGGATGGCCTCATTCGGCGCGGTCTCGATTGCCACACCCGCAATAACGATCCTCCCGTCCGGTTGCACTGCGATGTCGCATCGTGCGCTCGAAAAGCGAATTGGATCTGCGTTGAAGGTTGAGTCTGCTGTCCCATCGGAGTTTAGTCTGGCGACCCCTGTGCGTCGCACCCCTTGGAGCCAGGTGAAGTCGCCCGCAACGATGATCTTTCCGTCCGGTTGGACCGCCATCGCTAGGAGATGATTGCCCCACAGTTTCGGGGCAATCGGTTGGAAAGCTGGATCGTAAGCCCCGGGAAAACCATGAGGCAGACGCAGCCTCTCATACGAGATCCGCGGCCAGTCGCAATCGGCGGCGAAGGTGATGTGAACGAGCGCGCCTGCCGTCATCGCAATACAGGTGAGACGAGCGAACAGTGTTTTCATGTGCGGTGCGGAGTTGCGGGCTGGTTCATTTCCGCCGCGTCGCCCGCTCCTGCAGCCAGCGGATGTCCTTGTTGTTCGGCTGGCGCATGACAGTGATCCACTGGTTCCGCCCTTTCCAGATCGGCACCAGTGTTCGCTTGTCCTGCCACCGCTTCAGCTCGGAATGTCCGTCGGCGAAGGAGTAGCTCGTAGCGTTGCCGTGGTAGAAGGGCAGCAGATCGTCCGTGAACTGGGTCTGCTCCGGCTTGTCCGGCCAGCCCGTCATGTCGAAGTGCAGGCTGGGGTAGCCGTTCTGGTCCTCGCGCTGGTCGCTGAAGACGATCGTGCCCGACGCGCCGGGATCGACGAGATCGTTCAGGCTGCGATACAGCCGCCAGGTGCTGCCTGACAACCCTGGCCCACGCTCGAATCCCGTGCCGTAGCCGCCCATCCAGGCGTTCATTGCCATCGTCCGCACCCTCTCGCCGCGCTGACCTTTGCGCGGGCCGCTGGTGGGCACGACGAACGAACGCTCGGACGGACACTTGAAGATGCCCGGTGCCTGCCCGCAATGGGGCCAGAGCACGCTCTTCTTGATGTCGTAGTCCACGTCCCAGTTCGATCGATTGCCCCCGTCGAAGTTTCCGAAGCCTTTCACCCAGGCGAAAGGCTCGGCCTCGGGCGTGAGTGCCGCCGCGAAGGGAATACGATCCCGGCTGTCATGGGCATACATGATCCACGCCAGAGTAAGTTGCTTGTGGTTGTTCAGGCATTGGACCTGTTGCGCCTTCTGCCTGGCCCGGCCCAGTGCCGGCAGGAGCATCCCCGCCAGGATCGCGATGATGGCGATGACGACGAGCAGTTCGATCAAAGTAAAGGCGCAGTCCTTGGTTCGGGTCGATTTCATAAGCCACTCCTATCTTGAACCGCTCGCAGGGCGCTTTCAGCGTACGGACGAGAGTCGGCAACGTCACGTAATTCCATCGCAAATCCTGATTTCATGTTTTTCATCGCCTGCCCCGCATGGTCTTGTTCTGGCGCTTGAACGACGCAGAGGAGTAATCCTTACAGAGAAAAATGGATAGTGCTCAGCAATCGGCAATCCGTAATCAGCAGAGGCGATTTCAAAAGTCGGAAAGACTGGGGCAAGGGAATGGTGGCAAATGAATTATTCTGAAGGAAATCCATTCTTTTGCCCCCATTCCTTTGCCATCGTCGGGAGTTTTGCAATCGCCTCAGCAGTGAGTCACTCGTGGTGGGCCGTGGGTCGTTGGCTACGCCAGACGCTGGACTCTTGCCAGCGCGGATTGAGTTCGGCAGATTCATCGCATGAGTAAAGAGTTGGTCTTCCATGTCGAGCAAGCCGGGGACATGCTGGTGGCGGTCTGCCACGAGCCTGAATACAATATTCATCGAACGTGAAAGGCAGATCACATCAGTCCATCGACAGGTCTAATGCGGCTCAGGACCGATTGATCGCTGTCAGGCTCCGCCGGAACCGCGCCGTGCTCCTTTTTGCCCGGCGAAACCTCCGCCGCTGGATGTCGCGCGATGGCCTGAATGTCCGACCGGTCTTCTTGGAATGACATGCCATTCTCCATCGCCTGACACGCGCCGAGATTGCTCGCTTTCTCATGAGCGATACTCCCATGGCGCGCCGGCTCCGCCAATCCACTCCGTTTGCATGGCCCATGAGGGATCGGCAAAGGCCCGCGCTCAGGAAGACTCGTGCATGAAGAGACGAGAGCTTGAAATGGCTTTGCGAGCCGCGGCGAAACTTACTCGCGAGACGGAGTTCCTGATCATCGGCTCCCAGGCGGTTCACAGACTTGACGCATAATTCCTGTAAGGTTTCCGGAAGACTGGCGTTCAAGCGTTAGAAAATGACAACTCCGACCACGGATGCTGATTCCATTCAAACGCGCCCAAGCCTGCTGAACCGCCTCAAGGCGGGCGATGACGCGGAGAGCTGGAAGGAGTTTTATCGCGTCTATGGCAAACTTGTGCGCGACTTTGCCATCCACGCCGGGATGACGGATACGGAAGCCGATGAAGTGGTGCAGGAAACAGCCATCGCGGCGGCGCGGCACCTGCCGGAGTTTCGCTACGATCCAAAAGTGTGCCGCTTCAAGACGTGGCTCCTCAACCAAACTTCGTGGCGCATCAAGGATCAGTTGAAAAAAAGGCGAAGAGAGGAACGATTCGTCGGGGCGGCGGCGGTGAGGGTGGGTGAATCGCATTCGCTCCGCAGCGATGACGCGGCGCGCACGGCTACTGTCGAACGCGTGCCCGATCCGGCGGCGGTGAACCTTGATGCGTTGTTTGATACGGAGTGGCGAAAGAATTTGATGTCCACGGCGCTGGAGCGATTGCAGGCGCAATTCAGTTTGAAGCAAATCCAGATGTTCGATCTGCACGCATTGAAAGAATGGCCTGCGGCAGATGTGGCGCGGTCGCTGGGAGTCAGTGTGGCAAATGTTTATGTCACGAAGCATCGCGTGGCATCCACGTTAAAGAAGGAGATGGCACGCCTGGAACGGGAGCTGGAAAAAGGTGCCCCAGGAATTGCAGGTGAAAGGTGAGAACCGCCATCCGCCTTCGTATCTTGCTGGCTCAGAAATCCTGCCTCCGCGAATTGAGGTGAGCCAACTTGCACCTGCAAATTCAAAGCAACCACAAATCAGACTGAGCTGATAGATTTGACCGCCTTGGCACCGAGTAGTACTACCTTCGATCACACCTGCCAAAGCTTGCCGCGGTTTCCGTTCGGCAGTTCAATGACTTCATGCACCCGTTTCAATCATTGCTGTTTGTCTTGCTGTTCGGATTCTCCTGCAACTTCCACATCAAAGCAGCGCCGTCCTTTCGCGCAGGGGCGTATGCAGTTGACATCGCGCCCACAAGCTATCCAGTGCGCGTGAATGCCATGTTCACGGAACGCTCGGCGACGAATGTGGCCGACGCGCTCTCCGCCAAGGCTCTCGCGCTGGATGACGGCACAACGCGTCTGGTGTTGTGCGTGGTGGATACATGCATGATCCCGCGCGACCTGATCGACCGCGCGAAGGAGGATGCGTCCAAGGCCACTGGATTTCCCACAACTCGAATGCTTGTTTCCGCAACGCACACTCACTCCGCACCGTCGGCGATGGGGTGCCTCGGCAGCCGCGTGGATCCGCGTTACTCGGTGTTTCTACCGGGTCGCATCACGGCAGCGATTGTCGGCGCCGTCGAGCGTCTTCAACCAGCGCGCATCGCCTGGGCGCAGGAGGATGATTGGGAGCACACATTCAACCGACGCTGGATTCGCCGTCCCGACAAGATGCTCACCGACCCATTCGGCCAGCTAAACGTGCGTGCCCACATGCATCCAGGCCACGAGAGTCCCGATGCCATTGGGCCGAGCGGTCCGGTGGACCCGCAGCTCTCCGTGCTGGCCGTGCAGCGTGCTGATGGCAAACCGCTCGCGCTGCTGGCGAATTACTCGATGCACTATTACGGCTCGCCGTTGCTCTCCTCCGATTACTATGGGCGGTTCGCCCGGCACGTAGCGACAATGCTCGGTGCGGACGACGCATTCGTGGGAATCATGTCGCAAGGAACAAGCGGCGATTTAATGTGGATGGATTACGGCGCACCAAGACGTCAGATAGGTTACGACGCCTACTCGATGGAAATTGCCCGGCGTGTCGCGGATATGGTCGGGAAAATGAAATGGCTGGACTCCGCGCCGCTCAAGATGGCGGAACGCACGATTGAGCTCGGTTACCGCATCCCGGATGAGAATCGACTGTCATGGGCACGCGAGATGGCTGCGAAACTCGGCGACAAGCTGCCGCAATCTCAGCCGGAAATTTATGCGCTTGAATCCATTTATCTTCACCAACGTCCGCGCACAGAATTGAAGCTTCAGGCGCTTTCAATCGGTGAACTCGGTATTGCCGCGCTGCCGAACGAAGTATTCGCGATCACCGGATTGAAGCTCAAACAGCGCAGCCCGTTCGCCGCCACATTCAACATCGAACTTGCCAATGGCGCCGAGGGCTACATCCCGCCGCCTGAACAGCACAAGCTCGGCGGCTACACCACGTGGGCCGCACGCACGGCAGGACTCGAAACCGGGGCGGAGCCGCGCATCGTTGAGACGACGCTCGAGCTGCTCGAAGAGGTTGCCGCCCGACCGCGACGCCGACCTGCTGACGAGCACGGCCCATACGCGCGAGCGGTCCTCGATTCAAAGCCGCTGGCCTACTGGAGGCTTGAGGAAATGGTCATTCCCACCGCGCGGGATGCGATGGGCAAATACGATGCAACCTTTGAAGATGGCGTTGCACTGTTCCTGCCTGGCGCTGATGGCCGGATCGGACATCAACCTCCGCAACCACCGATGCGTAACGCATTCTCCGGATCGCAGATCAATCGTGCAGCGCACTTCGCCGGCGGGCGCTTGCGTGCATCCTTGCCGCTTGGCGAGAATTACTCGGTCGAGCTGTGGCTCTGGAACGGCTTGCCAGTGGATGCTCGTGCTGTGGGTGGATATGTTTATTCTCGCGCTCTCGAAGGGGGCAACACGGAGCGTGGTGAGCATCTGGGAGTAGGCGGCACTTCGCACCCGGATCACATGGGCAAACTCATTCTCTCCAGTGGGAACGGGCGTGAGGAACTGCTTGCAGGCCGCACGGTGTTGGGGTTGCGGGCATGGCATCACCTCGTGCTCGTTCGTGAAGGAGGGAAAGTGCGCGTGCATCTCAATGGTACTGTAGATCCTGAAATCTCCGGCACCTTCGACCACTCCGCACCGAACGGAGACTGGAATGTTTTCGTCGGTGGAGGCAGTGATGGGACGTTTGCTTTTGAGGGCAAACTGGATGAAGTGGCGGTATATCCGCGCGGACTCCTTACCCATGAGATCGCCGCACACTTCCAGGCTTCTGGCCTTCGAGGTCGTTAACTTGCCATTACTTGATCCAGTTCACCCAGGCCCAGATTCACAAACGTAATCTGATGGAAGGCGGCGCCCATGCTGGCCGAGATTTCTCTTCAACTTCTGAAGAGTTTGCAGCCGAGTTCAACAGTTGAAACGGGTTCCTGGCAGGATGGGATGGCCCGTCAAGAACTCGCCGGCTCGCAATCGACGACCACCTTCGCGCTGCAATTGAAGAACTCGCAGCGCACTCTCCCCGCAGGCGACAATGACTCCTTCCCTGTCGGCGCGCAGAACCTCTCCTTGCGATCCACCTGCTGCGTCAACGACATCCGCGTCCCAGATTTTCAGCATCGTCTGTTTGCCTTCGCCGCTCAGTAAAGCAAAGGCACCCGGCCACGGCGTCAGACCTCTGACACGATTCCACAGGGTGCGAGCCGGCTGCGACCAATCGAGCCGGCCATCTTCCTTGGTGATCTTCCTCGCGTAGCTGAAGCCTTCCGATGGTTGGCGCTGCCCTGTGATTTTGCCCTCGGCGTAATCTGGAATGGTGCTGAGCAACAATTCGGCTCCCATCCCAGCCAATCTGTCATGCAAGGTTTGCGCGTTGTCAGTTTCGGTGATCGGTGTGCGGCTTTGCGTGAGGATGTCTCCGGTGTCAAGTCCGGCATCCATCTTCATGATGGTTACTCCTGATTCAGCGTCGCCGTTTAGAATGGCCCATTGGATGGGGGCGGCGCCGCGGTACTTCGGTAGGAGCGATGTGTGGACGTTCAGGCAACCCAGACGGGGGAGGTCGAGGATCGATTGGGGGAGAATCTGCCCGTACGCGGCGACGATAATGATGTCGGGTCCGCGCGACACCAGTTCGGCGACGAATTCCGGGGCACGCGCCTTCATGGGTTGGAGAACCGGGAGCCCCAGCTTCAAGGCTTCCGCCTTGACCGGCGTAGGCTGGATCTTCAGATCCCGTCCCTTCGCCTTGTCGGGCTGAGTGACGACGGCGGCGAGTTGGTAACGACTGTTTCGCGCGAGCGCCGTCAGACTTGCGCAGGCAAGTTCAGCAGTGCCGAAGAAAATGGTTTTCAGAGGAGTCACGGTTGAACTTCCAGCCTGGGAACTTGATCGGCTCCTTGAGGCGAACGATCGCTGAGGTGTTTAACCGGCCGCGGAACGGCTCAACGAACTTTGGCGATGATGTTGAGGATTTCTTGCAGGACTTCGACCGGCTTTTTGGTCGAGTCAATGACGTGAACGAGGTTCGGGCCGTAAAAATCGAGGACGGGCTTGGTGTCGCGTTCGTAGGTTTCCAGTCGGGCTCGAATCACATCGAGATTGGCGTCATCGAGACGGTTCTCACGCAGTGCCCTTCGCTGGAGCCGCTCAACGAGCTTGTTCATGTCAGGGCAAGTTAGATAAAAAATTGCCCTCACATCCAGAGTGTCGCGTAGTATCTCGGCCTGGTGCGCGTTCCGGGGGATCCCATCCAGAACGAGAGTGTCGCGCTCCGGGTGGAATCTGCCTGAGGAGCACATCGAATCGATGTTCCGCCGCCAGAGCCGGACGGTGTGTTCATCCGGGACGAGCTGGCCACGACTGGAATACTCCACAAATATCCGGCCAAGTTCGTTTTCGATGGTCAAATTGCGGAAGACGTCGCCGCAAGCGCAGTGATAAAATTGGGGGATGGTCCCGAGGATCTTTCCTTGTGTGCCCTTGCCGGCACCTGGTGCTCCGAAGAGTAGAATCGTGCGGTAACGTTCCGTCTTTGCAGGCTTAACCGGCTGGTCTGAACTGCTCATGCTTTGGCGTCTTTGTGGCGGATTTGGAATTCTGTGACGTCGTCATAGGCGACAGCTTGCTCGATATTTCCTCGAAGCAATTGCAGATGCATATCGGTGCTGGAAACCCGGCTGATACGCTTGCCTATGAATTCTGATTTGCTGGTGCGGACGACAAGCACCAGATCCTTCTCTGCTTCCGTGGGTACTACGCGGAAAAACCCGGAGAATTTGGTTTCCACAAATCGACGATTGAAGGTGAAATCGCCTCGCTTGAAAGTCTCGGGTGTCATGGCTCCGCCGGTGGTGGATTCAAATTTAGCTGAGGCCGCCAGTCCAAGCCCGGCTGCTGCCGGAGCTGCCCCACCCTGATGAGCCCCAGGTGCCGCCGACAATGGCGGAGGTTCATAACCAGCCTCGGTAACATGCCCTTCATTGCCGTGATCATCGAGTGTATGAAGTGACAGGAATACCAAGGGGCCGAGAACCGGGAGGATCGCGGAGATCCCGCACACCAGTCCGGCGGGTCGTTGCCTGAATCGTGCGATCTCGTACGCCGCGTAAAGATTCGCCGCGTACAAGACAATCAGGATCAACAAGGCAGCCGGCGTTGTCCAGGCTTCGGCGAAGCCAATCTTGTCATGGTGAGGCAGGCGGGTTTCGACGGGTTTGACGGTAATCGGTTTCGCCTTTTTTTCCACCGCCTTTGCATCGGTCGGAGCGTCGATAAATGCCTCTGCAAACGCCGCGGCCTTGGGATCCTTGCTGAGTTCCTTCAGTGCTTCTTGTGAGAGTTTGGCCCAGCGGATCTGTGGTGAAAAGCCTCCGATATCAAGCGAGAACACAACTCCATCTGCGGAAAACGACACTGTCTTTCCTGATATGACGTCGCCATTGGTGAGCTTATAATCAGTGCCCAGCAAGCGGGGAGACAACACTCCGCACAGAATTACCAGCCAGCCCAATGTAAAAAACCTTCGCATGATGAAAATCAAATAGCAGACGCATCGTGGTGACGGAAGGAAAATTCCGCGTCACTCCGGCTTTTGAACTTTTTTGCGCATTGCTTAGCCTCGCAATCGAACGCTTGCGTACTCGATCAGCTCTTCAAGCCCAACCAGAAACCCGCCGTGCTCGAAAATCAATCGGGCAGCCAGACCCGAATGGCTCTTAGATAAGGGTCAGGATTTCCTTGGGTTGTTTTTCCAGTAACGGGTGCGGTGGGGGATTTCTTTGAACTGGCGTCTGGGTTTGTTGAGTAGCGGATAGGGTTTGGGGCGACGTTTGACCGCGCGAGGCTCTGAGCGATTGGGTCGAAGAGGAACTTGATCGCGCACCAGATTGAGCAGGAGATCTTGCCAGAGTTGCAGGCGCACCTTCCGATTCCTGGCCGCCGAGATGGCCGCACTGTATTGGCGGAGTGCATCCAGAGTGCCCTTGAAACTGACGTGCTCCAGACCCGCGTCATAAAGCCGGGCAGCCTCCGCCATGACACAGCGGGTCAGGTTATGGGCAATGAGGAACGCCAGCATTTCCTTGCGAGCCATCGCCGGGCTCTGGCAACGCAAGGATTCCATGCCCAGAGTCGTCTTGATATCGCGCAGGCACATCTCCAGCCGCCATCGCCGGGCATAGGCCTTGGCCAGTTGG
>SXMN01000152.1 GCA_005777315.1 Verrucomicrobiales bacterium | reverse complement strand
GCCGCCGACGACAAGCGAGATGCCTGCAAAGAAGCCGATGAGGATCGTCATGATCCGGTTGTTGGCGTTGAAAAAATCGCTGGTCTCCTGCTGGGTGCGGACCATGAAATCGTCGTCCTTGCCTTCGCTGATTTGATGTCGCTGACGAAGCAGTTCCTCGATCTGCACCTTCACATCCGGGATCGATTCAGGCGAATCAGCCTGGACAGAGATCGAGCGGAACATCGTGTCACCCGACAGCCGCTTCATGACACTGGTGTAGGGCACAAGGAGGATGTCATCCTGATCCTGTCCAAAGCTGCCGGAACCCTTGGCTTCGAGCCAGCCGACGATGGTGAACGGAGCGTTCTTGATGCGAATGATCTGACCGACCGGATCGACGTTTTCGCCGAACAGCGTCTTGGCGGTGGTGCTGCCCATCAGGCAGACCTTGTTGGCGTTGCGCACGTCTGTTTCGCTGAAATTGTCTCCGCTCCGCAGCGCCCATGACCTGGCGGCGAGGTACTCGTTGCTGACCCCCGAAACCTGGACGTTGCTGTTCTGATTGCCGACCGCGACCTGCCCTTGCGTCCGCGCCTCGGGGCTGACGGCGGTGATGCCCGAGACTTCTTTTCGAATCGCATCATAGTCCGCAATGGTGAGGTTCGGCCTCGCTCCGAAGCCACCGCGAACGCCGCCGCGGGACATGTTGCCGGACATCACCGTCATCAGATTGTTTCCCATGCTGGCGATGCGCTTGTCCACCTCGGCCTTGGCTCCGGCACCCATGCTGACCCCGACGATGACCGCCGAAATGCCCACAATGATGCCGAGCATTGTGAGGAATGACCGGAGAATGTTCCTGCGAAGGGCGCGCAATGCGATTTTTAGAACAGCAATCATAAGAAGAAAAGAATCAGGCCGTTAACTGAACGGCCTTTTGTTCAGCATCGAGCCTGGCCAGCTCTTCGTCGGCCAGAAACCGGTCTTGAACAGCTTCATCGCTTCGGATCAGGCCGTCGCGCATGACAACAACACGCTTGCAGTAGCGCGCGATGTCCAGCTCGTGAGTAACCATGACAACGGTCATCCCCTCGTCATTCAAACGCTGGAAGATTCCCATGATCTCGATGCTCGTGCGTGAGTCCAGATTTCCGGTGGGCTCATCCGCGAGGAGGAGCTTGGGCTCATTGACGAGCGCTCGCGCAATGGCCACCCGCTGTTGCTGACCACCCGAAAGCCGGCTGGGTGTGTGGTCCGCCCGTTCCGCCAGTCCCACCAGCGCCAGCGCCTTTTCAGCTTTCTCGCGCTGCACGTTGCCCTTTATTCCTGGCCGGCGATAGAGCATCGGCAGCTCGACATTTTCCAATGCGGTGGTGCGCGCAAGCAAATTGAAACCCTGAAAGACAAAGCCAAGCTTGCGATTCCGCAGGTCGGCAAGCTCGTCGCGGTTCAATTCCACCACATTGACGCCATCGAGCAAGAACCGGCCACTCGAAGGCCGGTCGAGACAGCCGAGGGTGTTCATCATCGTGCTCTTGCCGGAACCGCTGGCACCCATGATGGCGAGAAATTCCCCGGGCATGATCGTCAGGTTGACACCGCGCACGGCGTGGACCTTGACCTCGCCGCTGACGTAGGTCTTCCGAAAATCCTCAAGTTTGATGACTGGATCCATGTCGATTGCGTGACCAGACGAAGGCCGGCTAACGCCGCCCCGGCCCGCCACCAAATGGACTGCCGAACGGCGAAGCTGCGGGGGTCGCCAACGCGGTCGTCGCCGAAGTCACCGACCCCGTCGCTACCACGTCTCCTTCCTTCAGTCCTTCGATCACTTCCGTAAAGTTGCCGTCGGCGATCCCAAGACGGACTGTGAGAGGTTTGAGAGAAACCGACTCCTTTCCGTCGCCGGATGTGCTTTCAACGATGTAGATCGTTTGGGAGCGAGGCCCTTCCGATTCGCTACTACGTCGGGGCCTCTCACCACCACCGCCACCGCCGCCTCCACCTCCACCGGGGCCGCCGCCTTGGGACATCTGCGCGAAGCGTGCGCGCATCTCGGCCATGATTTGCTGGTACTTTTCTTTTTGCTCCGGAGTAAGTGTGGCTTCGTAATCCGCCCGTTCCTGGTCGGTGGGGCGTCGCCGCTCGCCACCCGCCTGCCACGGCGGGATGGGCAGCCCGGCCATGGGGCCGGAAGTGGCGATTTCAACCGTCTTCCCGGACTTCGCCGCCGGGGCGTTGGTTTCACCAACCACCTTGACACCTGTGGGCGGACGGAATCGCAGCGCTGCCGTCGGGATGCGCAACACACCGCGCTTCTCCGCGGTGATGATGGACGCGTTGGCCGTCATGCCGGGACGCAATTTCAAGTCGCGGTTGTCCACATCGACGACCGTCGTGTAAGTCACCACGTTTTGATTTGTGGTGGGAGCGAATCGCAGTTGCCGGATGGTGCCATTGAACTTCCGGTTGGGGAATGCATCAACGGTGAAGTTGACCTTCTGCTCTTCAGCAACCCCCCCGACGTCCGCCTCGGAAACAGCAGCCTCGATCTGCATTTTCGCCAGGTCGTTCGCAATGATGAACAGAGTTGGCGAGTTCAAGCTTGCGGCAACAGTCTGGCCCACTTCGATCTTGCGCTGAATGACCATCCCGTCAATTGGCGCGAAGATGGAGGTGCGGCTGAGATCCACTTCCGCGCGTTCCACATTCGCCTGCTTCATCTTCACATTTGCCTCGGCCTGGCTGTGGCTGGCTTTCGTCTGATCATACTCGGACTTGGAAATGAGATTCGCCCCGAGGAGTTCCTTCGCCCTGCCAAAATTGACCTGTGCGAGTTCGAGTCCCGCGTTGGCGTTCGAGAGCTCGGCCTTGGCCTGAACCAACGCCCGCTCATACGTGGCTGGATCAATTTGAGCCAGCAATTCACCCGACTTGACCTTCGAATTGAAATCCACCTTCACGTCGAGCAACGTGCCGGAAATCTGGCTCCCGACCTCAATCAACCGCACCGGGCTGAGCGAACCGTTCGCCGTCACCTGTTGCACGATGTCCCCCTTCGCCACTGTTGCGGTCTTCAGCTCGGGTGGTTTGACGTCGGTCGCCTTGTAGCGCTTCCAACCCCACCACCCGCCGCCGCCGACAAGGGCGAGAACGATGATCCACGTCAACCAGCTAGATGTGCTTTTTGCTGCCATAATTCTGCTTGGACTCACTTCGGCTGGAAGCCTCTTTGGAGAGCCGCTGCCGATAATGACTAGGACACCCTGTGAGCAGTTACAAGAAACTCTCCACGGCAAATTTCCGAACTCGCCAGCCCGCGGACGGTTGGACGTTCATTCCATGCGGCCATCCCATCCACACGTCACGGATACCAGGCGAAAAATTCGCGCCTATCAACCGTGCACTGTTAAAGAACGGCCAGTGGCTGCGAAGCAGCGAGTCACTCCCGATTTTGACGGCCATCCGCCTTGTCATCCACGACGGGTGCCAGACACGAAAGAAGCGCGCCCGCCGGCGGGCAAGGTTGAAGGCCGTGTATCGTTCCATCAACCACTCGTCCAACGAGCCGCTCTCACACAGTCCGAATTTGACGGGAGCCCCCAGCTCGGGCCCGAAGACATACTCTAACTCCGCTCCCGTAGCCGCATCGTCAACCTGCCCGCTCAATAGTCCGCTCTGCAAGTCGTGCTGATAGCGAATGCGTCCGTGACGGTAGGGCAATCCGAATGTCCGCGGCCCGAGCTGGACAGCCAGCCAGCTCGATAGCCATTCCGCCAGGAAATGAATTCCCGGCTCGCCGTCATGCCGAACATAAGTCCGCAAATTAAGATAATCATGCGTGGCGATTGGTTTGAACAACCATGCGCCCAACTTGCTGCCAATTCGCGGTCGCATGTTTTCCATCGTGAATGCAACCAAGCTCACAAACGCCCGGCCATCGAACAAATCCAGCTCGAAAGGCACTTCGCGCCCCAGCTCTTCAGGGTCCACCTCAAAGTGAATCATCAGCACACGCATCCAGTCCGCGAGGAACAACGGTTCACCCCATGCTTGCTGCACGCGGGCTCTCGCCTGTTCGTTGAGCGACATACAACCGGGCCGACATGCTTCAGCAATCTTCACTCTTGTTCAGAGGATGAATCACTCAATCTCATGAATCTAAGTTAGCTGGCCTGTGGAATCGGCTCGTTGCACCTTGTTTCACCGTGAAGCGTTTTACCCGCCCTCAAAGTAAATGCCGAACTCAGAAAGCAGACACCCATGGCGAGCACTAATCTCAAGGCAGTCATAGAGTCAAAGTTTGCCGTATCACGCCTTCAGAGCACGCGAAGGCAAGTTTATGTAGTACAAATTCCCAACTTGGGATGGTCCAGTTTCATCTGACTGTGAAGCTGGAGCAATTTGTTTGTCCAGACTTCCAGAGCGCCAACATGATTCTCAGGGGCGGGCAGGAGTAATCTCTCGAAACTGAGCCCATCAGCTTGGAGTCGGTGTTCTTGGCGACCGAGGTGCCCAACTGCGAGTACGTGGACAGCCGTGACAAGTTTGAACCCGCCCCTTTCTGCCTCGGCGTATGTCCACCACGCCGAACAGCTCTCAGCGTAGGCCAATGTACTGAGTCGGGTGATGACGGTCACCAATGTGGCGGAGGTGACGGCGTTGAGTTGGGACACGGTCAGGGGCCTCATCCAAGCGCATTGGACAAGGATACTGAACTGGAGGGCGTATCCGATCAACAACGGGAAAATGGAAGGGACAAACAACGATATCTAGCTTTTCCTCCGTCAAGCTTATGGCTATCGCGATGAATATTTCTTCATCCTATGGCTGCTCGGATTGCCTGAGTCCAAATTTGGACTTGTAGGATGAACCAACACTCCGCATCAATCTTGGCGAAATTCGAACGACGAAAGCCGCAACCAAACAAAACCGACGCTCCTTTACTCATCATAGATTATGAAAACCCTGCGGTCATTTATCACGATCCTCCTGGTTGCTGCCCTGACCTCAACCGTGCAAGCGGTGGATCACAAGAAGCTGCAAATCGACGTGGACGCCGCCATTGAAGCATTCAAGAAGGCTGATTCTGGCTTGAAACCTACTTTCGTCAAAGCGGCCGGCTACGTGGTCTTTCCCAATGTGGGCAAAGGCGGCTTCATAATCGGCGGCGCGCATGGCAATGGCCACGTATATGAAAAGGGCAAATTGATCGGTTACGCCTCACTGACGCAGGTGACGGTGGGAGCCCAGGTTGGCGGCCAGGAGTTCTCCGAAGTCATCTTCTTCGAGACCAAGGAAGCGCTCGCCAAGTTCAAGGAAAGCGGCTTCGCCATGAGCGCCCAATTGAGCGCAGTTGTGGCGGCCGAAGGCACCAGCAAAAATGCCAAGTACGTTGATGGCGTCATGATTTTTACCCGCGCCAAACAAGGGCTGATGGCCGAGGCCAGCGTGGGTGGGCAGAAATTCAAGTTCGAGCCGCTGGCTAAGTGAGGCTTCCAAACGCGGACAGATCGACTGGTTGGCGCGTCATTCGTTCGCAGCATCAGGATAGTTCCCTGCGCGCCGTCGTTCGTGAACCCCAAATCGCGGCACCCACGAAGTAATCTATCCTGCCACCACTGCAAAGGTAGGGGGTAGGGAGCGCAGGAAGGCCTCCACCCGGATAATTCTGGTCCGCCGGTTCGGGCAACTTGCGAAAATCTTTGACACCCGGAATGAAGGTTCCGAACCGCGAGCAGAAATCCACTTCGTTGTTCAACACGGCGTAGCGCATCAAGTCCCCGATGCTCTGGTGGCGGGATCGTCCGGTGCGGTCGAGGTAGCGGCGCGCGATTTCAAACCGATGAGATCCGGCACGCCCGTGGGAGACTCGAAGCTGGCGTGGTGGCGGGTCAGCACTCCGGACGGCGCCGATTCCATCATGGCGTGAAGCATCGTCTTGGGCCGTTCTTCAATTCCCGCCACGGGATCGCGTGGACCGAGCCAAGGCGCGGCGGCCGCGATGCGAAACATGGTTCGCACGTCGTCCACAGACGCCTCCCGGCCCGCCCAGGAGAGTGCCCGATGGAACGGATAATTTCCTTGCGCCCCCTTGACCATCGCCCCGTTTGGGAGAACGCGGGTGAGGCACATGGCGCAGGCGTTGTTTCCCACATCCACCACGCCATTGGTGCGGATCACGTAGCGTGCAAAGGCAAGAATCTCCTCGCGGGTCAGCGGTGGCGAAACCTTCTGGTACCATTCCGGGTTCCGCACATCCCGCGCACTCGGAGCTTCGTCGTAGAAGATCGGCGCTTCGAACACATGCTCCCAGTCAGCTTCGGTGTTGAGCTTCGGGCGGATGCCCTAGCCCGGATATTTCATACCCTTTCTGCTGCGACTTGCTGCAAGCCCGCCTGGCTGCGTTGGCCTCGCTTTGCACGAGGGACAGTATGTTCCCATGCAGCCCGACTCCGAACCGCTTCGCCCACCTTGCCAGACGCGCTCTCGAGGCGTCTCGCGACGAAAGTGTATGAAAAATCCAGGTTAGATGTAGCTCGAGAGCGGACGATCCGCGAGACTGTTGATTTGTTGTTGGTTCACGGATGAGAAATAGCCGAGCCCCCGCAGTCTTGGCAACTCCGACACCAGTTTCGGCTCCGGCCCTCAACAGCGTCTCCCCTACCAACACAACGCGCTCGACGATCTCGCCCGCTGACGGGATGGCTTGGAGAAGCCCGGAATTCGGTCTCATTCGAAAACGATGGTTACCCGCGTCCCGGGTTGCTTATGACCTTCGCCGCGGCCCGTCGGACTTTGTCCTGGCGATGAGGAAATGCAGACAATATATTTCGACGTCGCGAATTAAGCGCGGAAAAAAGCTTGTTCAGGAAGTTCAATGAGGTGAAGACGTTTCATGGCTCAACCGGAGGATTCCGTTCCCCGATTCCGCCTCTTCTTTCAACCGTGCTTGCTCCGGTTCGAATTCTCTCCAACGCTTTCTCGACTTCGCGGCGAAACCAGCCCGAACCTTCCTCAATCGCATTGGCTCGCGCGCGTCCCAACGCAGGAATCGCACTAGCCGCGGTGGATCCCATGTTCGCCAAGGCGGTGGCTGCCCAGGGCACTTGATCGTCGAGCGCCGCCACCAGCGCCGGCATCGCATCCTTCGCTTCCGGCCCGATGCTGGCCAGAGCGTGCGCGGCATCGGACGCGAAACGTTCGTCCTGGAGGAAAGGAATCAATGCACGGGTGGCGCCAGCGGCGGGAGGGCCGAGATATGCCAAGGCACGAATGGCGTTCAAAGTACGAAGCTCGTTGGACATGGGTTCTGGCAGGAACCGCTGCAGCATCGCTGGTGCCTCCTGATGAAGCTTGGCGAGGAGGTTTTGAAGTAATGGATTCTCCGAGTCCTGACACTGCTGAAGTTTGTCCACGAGCACCGGCGCCAAGGGAGCCCCGATCTTGACGATGGCGTCGCGGTGCGAGCGGGGTTGCGCGACAATCAGATTAGCCCATCGATGCAGCGCCCGGTTCTCCAATTGCGGTTCTATTGGTCCTGCGGTTTTTGCCATCAGCGAAACGGCCAGCACCGCCGAGGTGAGGGACAGACTCAAAATCGATTTGTTCGCACGCATAATAATTCAAGCTTCGCGAGCGGCGGTTTGTGTTGATGCACCTTCCGTCAAAGCCGCTCTACCTTCTCATGCGCCAGACGGGGTGTGGATTGGGCCAAGAATTTTGAATCTCATTTCCTGCCTGCTGGAGGCGCTGGGGCAGGTTTCCCAGGATCGGCTCAGGAGATGGTTCTTACTCTAACGTGATCGCAAGAAGGTAGGCGGCGCCCCACGTTCTCTGGGAGATGTAGTCGATGCTTTCGATCTCCACGTCGGGGAATGGGTTCTCCCACGCAGTCTGTAGGATACGGATCGTTCCGTGGCCGCTGGGAACCACCCGAGCGAGCAGCGCTCGCTTGGCCTTGTGCGGTTCGCTGTCGAGGGTTCTCCTCGCACCTAAGTCCTGGCCGTTCACCTGGATTTCCCAGGTTTGGCCGTTTCTAAATCGGATGAGATATCGGGCGACAAAATGATTCCGATCCGTTTCGCGTGAGCCGTAAAGGAATTGCAGGACCTGAGCTTTGCGTCCCACTTTGATGCCCGGCACTTCGTTGGGGAACCGTCGCGAGAAAGTGTCCAACACTCCGCCAGCGAGCTGGATGATCCCGCTCCCGATTTCGAATTCAATTCCATTGAAGGTCTGCCGCCCTGAAGGCAACGCTGCGAGAGTGAAGTCTGTTTGTTTCGCCCCACCGGGAGCAAGATCCTCGGTCAAAGAAACGTTAACATGAGGCGAAAGATCGACAAAGAATCGGCCTGCCGAAATGTCGAGCTTTGAGGATCGCCGTGTGAATTCCAATTGGTCGAAAAGTTTGTTCGCTGCCCCCTCATCCAATTTGGAGGGATTCCTTGTATTGGCTAAGTTCGGAGTTGCCTGTCCTTGAGCACGAAGTTCGTGCCAGCCTTGGCTGACTTCTGACTTTGTGAGAGCCACAATACTTCCGCTACGGTCAATGCGACGTCCCGCCTGAATTGTGGCGTCCAATTCCATGACTTGGATCGCGCGGGTATCTGCGACTAAATTCCACGTCCATGCGCCATCTTCAGTCACGGTCATGATTTGATTGCTGTGAGAGTTAAATCCCGCGTAGAGCACTCCGGCTTGGTGTCGGAACGGCCCGCTGACGGGTTCTCCCGATTTTGCGTCCCAAATCCTCGCGGTGCGGTCGAAGCTTGCAGTTACCACCAAGCTGCCATCCGTGTTGAAGGAAGCGTAGGTCACGGGTTCGCTGTGTTTCAGGGGCGGTGTCGTCGCCTGACCGCTCTGGGCATCCCAAACACGGGCTGTGCCGTTGAAGCGCGCGACAACGACTTGCCGTCCATCCGCGCTAAATTCCACATGCTCGATGAACCCACCTTCGGTGATCTGTTGAGTGATCGGCTTGCCGCTGGCTGCATCCCAGACTTGAACGTCGTACAATGTAGCTGTGACCAGCTTTCGGCCATCTTTGCTAAACGCAGCGCCCCCTCCGGCACCGCCGTCGGTGGCCGAAGGTTTCAACTGCAACGGCGGAGTCACAGCGAGTCCCGTGGCTGTTTCCCAGATTCTCGCGGTTCCATCCCGGCTGACTGTCGCAACGAAATCCCCGCTCCCACTGAAGCATGTGAAAACCACCGGACCACCATGCTGGAGGGGCGAGCCGCTTGACTTCCGAGTCGCGGCATCGAACAACTGCGCGGCGTTGCTGCCTGTGGGGATGACGAAGCGGTCCTGCCCCGGACTGAATGTCACGCGATTGATCAGACTTGGAGACTGCTGCGAATCGAACTTCGCCCGTAGTGCACCAATATCCCACACACGCGCCAGGCCATCTTTGCAAGCAGTCACAAGCCGCGTGAAATCGGGGCTGAATACCGCGTGCGCGATTCCTCCATTGTGTGGCAATGGGGGCATCGCTGGTTTGCCGGTGTGCGCGTCATAAATCTGCGCGCTGGTTCCGCTGTTGGCAGTCACCAAGAACTGGCCATTCGGACTGAACACGGGGAACGTCGGCCACTTGTTGGAATTATCGATGTAGGGCAAGATGTGCGGTGATTCACTGGAATCAAGATTCCAAAGTCGGGCTTCGTTGTTCCTTGCGGCCGTGACCAGTTGACGCCCATCTGGGCTAAAACAAACGTGCATGACACTGCCGGTGTGCTTCAGGGGCGAGCCGATCGGTTTGCCGCTCGAGGCTTCCCAAAGCCGAGCCGTGTTGTCCTCGCTTCCGGTGGCGACATGCCGACCGTCTGGACTAAAGACCGCGCTAAAAACGATCCCAGCGTGTTCCAACCGGTGGAGCAGAGCACCGGTCATCGCATCCCAAATCCGAGCAGTGCCGTCGTAGCTTGCGGTCAGCACCCATTTGCCGTCAGGGCTGAACGAGGCCTGACGGAGTCCACCTTCGTGCTGGAGTGGCGGGGTCACTGGCTGGCCAGTCGCCACCTCCAACACATACGTCGCGTAGTCCACGCTCGCGGTGACAACGGAGCGACTGTCCGGACTGAACGATGCCTCATTGACCCAATTGGAATGCTTGAGGGGAATTCCGACAAGCTGTCCGCTGCGCGCATCCCAGATCCGAGCGGTCTTGTCGATGGATGATGTGATGACACGAGTGCCATCCGGACTGAACGTTCCATGCCAGACGGCACCACCAACAGGCGAATTTCCGTGCATGAGGATTGGGGTGATGGGCTCGCCCGTGCTCGCATCCCATACCCGTGCACCACCGTCTCCAGTCGTCAGAATCGCGCGCCCATCCGGGCTAAACGCCGCACATTCTTGAGGCGGGCTCTCCAGCAGATGGACAAGCCGGGGGCACTGCCCCAAAACCGACGCGCATCGGAGCCGATGGATTCTCTCCTCTTCTGCATTTCCTTGGACGAGGTTCAAGGATCGAACGAACCATAACAACGCTCCGCTCGGATCATTATCATCCAACGCGCGGACGCCATTCGCCACCGACAAACGCAGCACTTGCTGCCGGCTTTCCGATTCGGCGAGTGTGGCGCGCTGGCGTTCCTCTCTTTCATTTACCTCCGCCTTTAGAGCCTTTTGCTCGTTTGCCTCCGCATCATGCCTTGCGCGATTTGCCAGAGCAGCCTGCCAAGTGCTGACGATCACGCCCAAGACCAGGGCTGCCGCGATGCAGGAGGCAGAGGCAAACGCAAGCTTGTTGCGACGGACCAGTTTCTGAAAGCGATACACCGCGCTGGGCGGGCGAGCCTGGACAGCTTCGTGGTTCATGTGCCGCCGAATGTCCGCCGCGAAACCGTTTGCGCTGTCGTACCGGCGGGAACGGTCCTTCTCCAGCGCTTTCATAACGATCCAGTCGAGGTCGCCGCGGAGTTGGTGAATGAGTTTCGGAGCCTCCACTTGCCGCAGCTTCGCGGTCGAGGTTAGGTCGCCCGCGCCCATGGTACTCAGGCGATTGCTGGGGCGGATCGCCTCCTTCTCGCGGATGGCCACGCGCATCTGATCCAGGCCCAACGCGAGAAGTTCCCTTGCGTCCAGCGGCGTCTTGCCCGTGAGCATTTCGTAAAGCACCACACCCAGGCTGTAGATGTCGCTGCGGGTATCAATGTCCAGGCTCGTCATGAGCGCTTGCTCAGGACTCATGTAGGCGGGCGTGCCGATGAATTGTGTGAACGCAGTGAAAACCGTCTTGTCCGTCAGCCGGCCCTCGGTGGCCTTGGCGATGCCAAAGTCAATCACCTTGGGCACGGCGACGCCGTCGTTGATGGTCACCAGAATATTCGAGGGTTTGAGGTCACGATGAATGATGCCCTTCTGATGCGCATGGTGGACGGCCTGGCAAACCTTGGTGAACAATTCGAGCCGATCGCGAGTGGAGAGTTTGGCTTGATCGCAATACTCAGTGATTTTCACTCCACGAACGAGTTCCATGACGAAGTAAGGCCGACCAGATTCGGTGGTGCCGCCGTCAAAGATTTTTGCAATGTTGGGATGGTCCATCATGGCCAGCGCCTGCCGTTCCGCTTCGAAGCGCGCAACGACTTGCTTGGTATCCATGCCGAGCTTTACCACCTTGAGCGCGACGCGGCGGCGAACCGGCTTGCCTTGTTCCGCCATGTACACCACGCCGCAGCCACCTTCGCCGATCTTTTCAAGGAGTTTGTAGTTCCCGATGATGTCACCAGGACCCTCCGTAACCGGACCAGCCAGAACCGTCGCGCCCAGTGGAACGTCGGTCGAGGTTTCGGAGGGCCGGCGATGCCGCCCGGCATCTCGATCGGGAAGGAAGCCTTCCTCGCCTTGGTGCGCTCGCAACAACGCCTCCACCCGACGGCGTAGTACCGCATCATCTCCGCAAGCGCCTCGGAGAAAAGCCGCCCGCTCTCCCGGCGATCTCAATTCCAACGCCTGCTCGAAGAGGGTTCGCTCATGATCTGGTTTTGATGCGTCTTTCATTCTTACCTTTCATGCGACGCGAGAGGACTGCTTTGGGCCAAGAAATTATTCACTCTTTTTCAGTTCCTCGAAAAGCCACGCCCGCGCGTAGGACCAAACGCGCTTGGCCGTGCGCTCCGAGAGGCCGAGCAATCGGGCGGCTTCCACGTTGGGCAGACCGACGAAGAAGCGCAACTTGATCAGTTGGGCTCCCACGGGATCGCGCAGGGCCAACTTGTCGAGCGCGGCATCCACCGCCAGCACTTGGTCGTCGGTGCTCTCCACTGCGAGGTCCAGGCTCTCCAGGTCCACGCGCTCGAACTGCCCGCCGTGCTTGAGGCGGCTCTTGCGCCGGGCATTTTCCACCAGGATGCGTCGCATGGCCTCGGCCGCCGCGCCAAAGAAGTGCGAGCGATTGACGAATTGAGGAGTTTCATCTCCGACCAGCCGCAACCAGGCTTCATGCACGAGTGCCGTGGGCTGGAGAGTGTGACCTGGATTTTCGCGAGCCATCTTCTGCGCGGCCATCTGGCGCAGTTCCTCGTAAACCAACGGCAGCAACTCGGTGGCGGCATTCCGGTCGCCGCCTTGAACGCGGTCCAGGAGGTGAGTGACTTCGTTCATCGTGTAATGAATAGCCCCGGCGGCATCGCAACAGAAGCCAGAAATCCAAGCTCGGTTCCAAGCCGCGCCCGCATCACAACGTCTGCAAAAACACGATCCGGGCTAGGTGATCCTGTGCTTGAACTCGTAGAATATCGTTCGATCGATGTCTTCAATGGATCCCCGGCCTTTACCCAACAACCGGAGAGTGTCTTCGAGCTCTTGTCGCAGAATCTGGAGGCAGCGGGCCGCGCCTTTGGGGCCGCCGGCACCAAGGGAAAAGGCCAACGCCGTCCCCACCAACACCGCCCGAGCGCCGCAAGCCCGGGCCACTACAACGTCCTGGCCCGTGCGCACGCCGCCGTCCAGGTAGATTTCCATCTTCGATCCATCGGCCTTCAATTGCGGAGCTATTTCCTGGAGCATGTGGAGAGTGGCGGGCGTGCCATCAACCTGCCGGCCACCGTGATTGGACACTACGATGGCAGCGGCACCTTCCTTTTCGGCGCGCCTTGCGTCTTCGATGTTGTGAACGCCTTTGATGATGAGTGGCCGGTCTCCCCATGCTTTCCGGATCCACGCCAAATCCTCCCAGGTAACCGCCGACTGTTCGAGTTGCTTTCCAATCGGCGCGTAGCGCATGGGCTTGCCCGGGACTAATTCAATGTTCGGGAAATCCATGAGCTGGCCGTCCGCAAGGAACCCCAGCATCCAGGAAAGATGCCTCCAGGTCTTCGGCTGAAGCGCCTGGCGGATTCGCCGATTGTAAAGCCCTTGGAAAAACTTCGCGATCATGTTCGCGTCACTGTGTGACGAGGCGTCGATCTCCTTGATCAGTTGCGAGGAACTGTTTCTTTTGTCACCCAGCCTGTTGCCCGCGACCGCGGTGTCAATCGTGAGAATCAAGGCTTCAAAGCCTGCGGCCCGAGCACGGGCAATGCCCCGTTCCGCCACCTCACGTCCCCCCACCAGATATAGCTGAAACCAACAAGGTCCGGTCGCCACTTCCTTGACCCGCTCCATCCGCGTGCCGGTGAGTGTCGAAAGCGAGTAGATGATGCCGGCCTTCCCAGCCGCCTCGGCGACGACAGCTTCTCCTTCAAGCCACAGCGAGCGCTGGCTGCCCACGGGTGCCGCAACCACCGGCATGCTCACTTTCCTGCCCAACAAGGTCGTGGAGGTGTCCACGGAAGGAAAGCGCACCGCGCCGTTTGGGTTCAGATAAACCTCCTTGAATGCGTCTCTGTTTCTTTTCGCGGAAATCTCGTCCCCGGCCGCTCCGCGAAAATACTCAACCGCGTCCCTCTGAATTCTCCGAAAGCAGAGGTCGATGAGATCACTCATGGCGGGCGCGCTTTCAGCCAAGGCCCCCCATTTCTTCGCTGAGCGGACATGCGCTTCCAGCAACAAGCGTTGAAACGGCATTTTACGGGTGGCGAGACCCGGGTCGGTAAATAGTCCGGGTGTTCTCTCCGATTGGTCAGTTGCGTGAAGGTTGTTCATTTTGATTTTGCTGTGGCCCCGCCAAATACCGCTCCGCGAGTTGGATTTCAAGGCGAGGATGTTGATGGCGGTGATGCCTCACGAGGGCTTCGCCAGTGATTGGCTTGGGAAATTCACCATACCCACTACGGATCAGACCGACATTCCGTCTCATGGAATCGACCTTTCGATTTCATCAGTCAACGCGTCGGGAGTCTCCTTCCGGGCATTGTATTTGGCATTTGCGGTGGAAAGTGAAATCGCACCCTCTTTCAAGACAGGTTGAGCGACGAGTTGTTGGATCGCAGGCAGAAGTTGCGGATGCCTGAAAACGAAGCTGTCGGCCAGCAGTTTGCCGGGAACAACGCGGCGGCTTTTGATGAGCAGCTCGGTTTCGGTGCGCAGCAAAAATGCGCCGACCTCCAGCATCCACCGAGTCGCTGGCAGGCCGAATGGCGCGTGACAGACCTTGCGGATCGCGGCCATGAATTCCGCATTCGTCACCGGGTTTGGCGCGGCGAGATTCACCGGCCCTTCGAGTTTGTCGTGTGCTATGATCCATTCCAAGGCTCGACAGAAATCTTCATGGTGAATCCACGAAACGAACTGACGTCCGCCCGCAAGTCTGCCGCCCAATCCGAGTCGGCCCAGCCGGAGCAGGTTTGGCAGCACGCTGTTCCTGCCGTGGCCCAGCACCATCGCCGAGCGCAGGGCGACCTTGCGTGTGCGCGGAGTAATTGCTTCGTTGAACACACGCTCCCATTCCGTCGCGACGTGAACTGAAAAAACATCCTTTGCCTCGGGGCATCCGCCGATCTCGCCGGTCTCGTCCCATGCCGGACCAAACGTGTGCTTGTAGATCGTCGCTGTGCTGGAGTTCAGCCAGACTGGCGGTGGATTGGCGCATTGGGCAATCGCCTCGCCGAGAATGCGGGTGGTGTTCAAGCGCGAATCGAGCATGAGTTTGCGATTCCGCGCGTGGTACCGGCAATTCACAGAAATGCCTGCGAGATTGATCAGCGCCCGCGCACCTTCGAGTTCCACTGCCCAACCACCGGCCGTCGCACCGTCCCAGAGAACTTCGCGAATCAAACCTGTGCGTGGCTTGGGGCTTCGGGTGAGGATGACGACTTCGATGCCCTTCGCGGCAAAGAAATCAGCGAGAACGGTTCCGAGGAAGCCGCTGCCGCCGGCCAGAATGATTTTGGTTTTCATGGAAGTTCAAGAAAAGCGCTGTGGCGGTGGTGCGGCGTGTTGTGTCGCGCTTTCCATGGTTTGTCCCGGGTTACAAGCGTGACTTTTTCGCCATGGCGCAAGTGAAAGCGTTTCAACGCCTCGATCAATGGCTTGATCGGAGGAATGGTGATCCAGCTCATCACTCCACTCCTCTCAACGCGACCCAGCCGTAAATGATCGGTAGGCAGGTGAACACGAGGTTAGCCGCCGTCAGTCCCACGCGACGCCAGCGATTGGTGAGGTATGGCCGCAAATCGAACACGAATGTGCCGGCGATAAAACGAACGGTCCAGAACACCGCCAGGAAACCGCAAACAGACCGCGCCAACAACGTGCCCGAGGCAAGTTGCTCGGCGAGAACGAACGTGCCGAAGCCGAAGCTGATGAGGCACAGGCCGATAAACGTGTAGTAAACCCAGAAGAGTTTGCGGATGAACTCCGGCAGTGCGCGCAGATGATCCCGCAATCCGACAACACCAGGCATGAGCAAACCGGCAACGATCAGGCCAAGGTAGGTGAAGGCGGCGAGTTTGAGGAGCAGGATGGCATTCATAGGGTGTTCCAAGTTTCGCCGATGGCTTGCAGCATCGGCAGGATGACGTTGCGGATGAACATCGAATGGAAAAGCAAGAAGACTGGAGCGGCAGTCATGAAGAGCATGAAGGCTCGACCTCTACCGCCGCAGCCCAGACCGAAAGCACGCCCCGCATGGCTGCGCTCAAGCAACACAGCCGCGCCTTGCACGAGAAAGTACGCAGTCGGCAAACCGTAACCGCCGCGCGTCGGCAGCGAAATCACCAGATCGTGAATCAAACCCGAAATGAAGAACACACCGAGTGTCGCCCATCGGATGTCGATTCGCCGCACGAGAGGGCGGAAGGCGAGATCGTGCGCGAGTGTGTTGAATGCTGTGTTCCAACGATTACCCCAGAAGTCGGCCAGTGACGTCGCGAGCAGAGGCGCTCTCATCACCGGTTTCACGTCACGCCCAGTTGTCTGCCAGAACAGGGCGAGCAGGTGAAAGAGTCCGAAGTGGAGCAGCAGCACGACACCGAACATCCCGAGCCAGCCGATCAACAATGAATTCATTGTCGTTGCCCTGGATGCGGCGAACCAGAGCAAACCCGCGCCCGCGACGGTTTTTGCAGCTGCGCCTGCCCAGTTGCGAAGGGCTGGACGCCTGGGCACCTTGACTTCAAGGAAAGTGTCCGCCGCCATTCCTGGCCACAAGAACAGGTAGGCGATGGCCCCTGTTCGATGACGTCCCGTGCCGCCAGCGCCCACACGCTGAAGGGTCAGCCATTTGCAGCCAAAGAATATAGCAAAAGCCAGCACCCACATGAACACCCAGTCAGGCAGCGCAGCCTGAAAGACGATGGCGGTGGTGGGCAGCACCACCAGTGGAAGCCAATCGAGGTGGTTCGACCTCCGTGTGACCTGACAGGCGCCATTGAGGCAGTGCCGATTGGCGGCAAGGACGCGGTACGCGGCACGCATGATCGATATGAATCCGGGAAACCTGCTGATGGCCCACAGCGGCCACGCCCACCAGATGTGCCGCGCGATTTCCACAATCGCATCCGCGCCGCCGAAGTTTCGTCCATCGGGGAGCAGGAGCCTCATTTCCGTCAACAGAACCGGACCCGTCATGTTCAGTCGCCGGGCCGCATCCGGTGACTGGAGTGGCATAATTTGAAAGCGCCGCCGGGCCAGGATTCCTCGCAGGCGGGCCACCCAGGCCAGACACAGGCGGCATTCGCCGTCGTAAAACACCCAACCAACGGCCTGACAGCTATTATTTGTAATTTCCGTATGCACAGAAACTTTCCTGGAAGTGAGGGCAAAATCATCCACCGACGCCCAGCAACTTTCTGATCTTGTCACCGGCTTTAACGAACTTGGCCAGCGCAACAGTGGGCCATAGGCGGATTTGCCCATACCACGCCGTCGTGGTGTCAAAGAACTCGGCCAGTTCACGCAGCTTCTGCTCGGTATATTCGTCCGTTTCCTTGTCCTTCTCCGCCTCGGCCACGCAGGCGCGGAGCAGGGTGATCGTGGGGTCAATCTCGCGCTTCTTTCGCTCGTCGAGCACGACTCGGAACATCTCCCACACATCCTTCATGCTCTCGAAATGATCGCGCGAGTCCCCCAGAACGTGAACGCGCTTCACGATGCCCCAGCCCTGAAGTTCCTTGAGGCTGTTGCTGACGTTCGACCGGGCAACGTTCAGTGCCTGCACGATGTCCTCGGCGTTCAACGGCTTCGGCGAAATGAAAAGCAGCGCATGAATCTGGGCCACAGTCCGGTTGATGCCCCAACGAATCCCCATCTCGCCCCAGTGAAGGATGAACTTTTGTTGAACAGAACTGAGTGATGCGGTGTGTTTCATTTATTTCTGTTAATACAGAAATGGCAGATTCGGCGGAATGTGCAAGCAAGTTTTTGAAACTGAGAGGAGACCCGACCAAAGGCAACCGGAAGCCTGGTCAAGTCGGGAAGCCCTGATCAGATCGCCTGCCGAAGCGCGGCGCGCAGCTCGTCGGAAGTGAGCGCAATGGGATTTGCTTTCATACTGCTCGACCGCGCCGCCGCCTCGGTGAGTCCGGAGAAGTGTTGTTCACTGATGCCAAAGGTTCCAAGCTTCGGAATGTGGAGCCTGCCACAGAGCGCCTCGACCCATTCCACCGCTTCATCAGCTCTTGCGTCAGCGTTCGATGTAAGGAGCCGCGCCACTTCGCCGAACTTCCCAAGCGAGGGGCTCGCGGGGCATCTCGCGCGAAGGGCTCGCAGGTTGGCAGCCATGACCGGTGCCAGCAAAGCGGCGCAAACTACTCCATGCGGAACTGGAAACATGCCGCCAACAGGTCCGGCAAACCCATGGACCGCACCGAGGCCGGCATTGGCCAGCGCAAGGCCGCCACACAAGCTTGCAAGGGACATCTCCTCGCGGGCCTCCGGGCAGTTCCCGCCCTCAAACGCCTTCATCAAAGAGCGTGCGACCAACGGCAAAGCCTGGCGGCAAAGCGCATCCGTGAACGGGTTCGCGCGGCAGGATACGAAAGGCTCTATGAGCTGGGTCAGTGCATCCATGCCCGTGGACGCGGTCAAATCAGGTGGAAGGTCGTGGGTAAGTTCCGGATCAATCAGGGCAATTCGCGCGAGCATCAATGGGCTACGGAGACTCACTTTCACACGGTGCTCCGGCGAGCCAAGCACCGCGTTGCGCGTGACTTCGGCCCCGGTTCCAGCAGTGGTGGGGATAGCGATGAACGGCGCGCCCGCACGGCCCAATGGTTGAGCGCGACCGATGACTTCCAGATAGTCGAACAGGTCGCCGGTGTTCGTGAGCATCGCCGCCACTGCTTTGGCGCCGTCGATGACGCTGCCGCCGCCAAATCCGATAACGAAGTCACAGCGCTCCTGTCGAGCCAGGTTCACTCCAGCCTGCACATCGGTAACGGTTGGCTCGCCCGGCACCACCCACATTACCGGAGTCACACCTGTGGACTGGAGAAGTTCCAGGAGCCGCGCTGGCCGGTGGACGCCCTTGCCAGTGCCAACAAGCGCCCGACTTCCAAGGCCTTCCGCCAAACCGGGAAGTTCCTTCAGCCTGCCAGGGCCAAAGACTATCCGGTGCGCCGTTGCGAACTCGAAGTTCATTCAAGCTTCAACCCGCTCCTCACGTGCGCGACAAGACTTGAATAGCCGCCCCGACACTCACCTCGCCCGGCTCGATCACTTTCCAGTAAATGCCCCGCAGATTCTGGTCGCGAGTGGCCCTGGCATTGACGAAGCCAAGTGCATCCTGCCCGAAACGCGACTTGAACTTGGCGCAGCCGTTGTGCGGCATAGGCGTCGTTTCAACAACCGCATCACCCACCCGCAAACGCGAGCCAGGCGGAAGATTTCCCACCGAGATGTCCAGTTCGACGAAGAGATTGTCTCCGAACGTGGTGAGCGGCTGACCGTTGGCAATCATCTCCGCCACGTCACGGCGCATCACGGCCAGTTGCTCATCCGGGTGGGGCGGCGTGCCCCGGTTCCACCGATCCCCGGGGACCCCTTCCTCCAGCGAGAGAATGGTGCGACCGGGCGTTTCACGCGTGCCATCCTTGCATCGCGCCACGATGAGCGCGACGCGTCCGGAATCCTTCGGGGGCGCCGGCAAAACACGAAGCCTCGCCTGCAATTCTTCCAGCGCGAGGTGTGGAGTTGTTGTAGTGCTTTGTGGCGGCGGCGAGAGCGGTCGTGTTTCACTCATAAAGTCCAGATTGGCCAGGTGTGTGGGTTCGATCCGCGTTTCGTCCTGAGTTCAGTTACCGAATTTCGACCTGGCTAGACTGGCAAAGTTCCCAAGAGTTGCAAAGAAAGATGGGATGACATTTCAGGTTTGTTCAGTGTAGGGTTGCTGCTCGCATTACTTCGCAACAGTCGAGTGCCGAAGCAACCATTCGATGTCCCGGTTTTTGGGACTGGGGACGCCGTTTACTGCATCAAACTGGCGGCCAATCTTTGGCAGAGTCCGGTGATCCCTCCATCGATGAATCTCTGAATGACCGTCAGCAAAGTTCATCGCCCCGGAAGCGGCGTGATAGCTCGCCGGCCAGTTGATGAACAGCGCCTCATTTGGATTATACTTGGAGACCGGTTGATCGGCCTGGGCGAACAACGCCTGGTTGATGCTGTCTTCGCGTTCATCGATCAGGACGAAGATCTCCGTGGGTTGAGGAATGGTGGAAGCGCGCCGGAAGACCCGGTTCGGCCCGGTGTCCCACCCGTATAATCCGGAATTGCTTCCCGTCCCGCTGACCCAACAATTCATTGTGACGCTGCGCACGCGGGGATAAATCCGGCCACCATGCTTCGAGGTGGAGCGGTCGCCCGGGCACTTGAACACCTGGACCGAATTCACATACGGTCCGAGAAGGCTGTTGCGGAGAAAAACGGTATTTGTGTTGTCCGGAGTGCCTGAACTGCCAAGCGATCCACGCACCCAGGTCTTCCGTAAATCGTCCCCTGTGTTTTCGTTGGGAGGGACGACGTCGCGGTGGTCATCCGCATAAAGCTGCCACCCAACTCCAAGCTGCTTGAGATTGTTCAGGCAGGCGATTCCGTGAGCTCGTTGCTTCGCCTTCGAGAGCGCCGGCAAAAGCATCCCCGCCAGGATCGCGATGATGGCGATGACGACGAGGAGTTCGATGAGGGTGAAGGCGTTTGTGTGGAAGTGCGCCTGGCATGATCTGCTGGCGGTGGTTCTCCGATGAGTGGCGGATCTCATGATCAAACGAAGATTCTTCAGTCAACGTAGTGCGAGTGAGGAAGATTGCCCCGAGGCGAAGGAGAGGGTCGCTATTTCCGACGGGTTGCCCGCTCCTGCATCCAGATGATGTCTTTGTTATTTGGGGAGGCGAAGATGCTTGTACCCCACCATTTGTCCTTCGAAAGGCGAGGCGCAGTCCGAGTATCCACCCAGCGCCGGATTTCCGAATGTCCGTCGGCAAAAGACAGCCCGCCTGCATTCACATGGTAGCTGGCTGGATAATCAGCCCAAAAGCGCGTTTGCTCCGGGCGATCCGGGTAACCCCTCATACTGATATAGTAGTGCGATGTCTTGATGGTGTCTTGGCGCGAATCCAACAGGACGATGGTTTGAGTCGGACCTGGATCATCCATCTGACCTGATTTGGTGAAGACCCTAAAGGCCGACTCCTCCGAGGAAAGCTCCTGCGCGACGTTACCCTCTTCTCCCCCCACCCAGGTGCTCATGATCATGCTGCGAAGTCTTCGGACGGACTGCCCCTTGAACGGGCCACTCGACGGTTTGACTACCGAAGTGTCGGCTGGGCAACGAAAAATGCTCAGGTTCTGGCAATAGGACCAGAGCGCGCCTTTCTTGATGGTGTTGTCCGCATCCCGATTTGCGGTGTTTTCAGGCTCAAAGCTCATGTTGCCAACAACCCAAACACGCGGGCCGGACTGTCGCTGGTAGCTTCCCCACGCGTATGGCAAACCATCGTTGAAATCGTCTGCGTACATCTTCCAAGCAAGTAACAGCGAGCGATGATTATTCATACAGGAAATCCCCTGTGCCTTCTGCTTGGCCTTGCCGAGAGCGGGCAACAGCATCCCCGCCAGGATCGCGATGATCGCGATGACGACGAGGAGTTCGATCAAGGTGAAGCCGGAGAGACTCCGCGAGCACTGAGAGGGAGAGTTTGTTTTCATAAATGCGATGGTTGGAGTATGGACCGAATAGATAGGGTCATGGGTTTGGAGCGCTTGAATTAGGCGATGAGTTGAACTCCCCGCCTTTTGGGATCGCCTTCCAAGTCCAAAGGACCTCGCTGTTGATGCCGACGAGTGTGTCGCCATCGTCCAGGAACCGGAGGTCGTGGACACCGTAGCGTGCCTTGTCCTCGCCGGGGTTTTTCAGGCGCAACACTTCCTGGCCCGATTCAGCATCCCAAATGAACACCGAAGCATCCGTGCCTCCGGCGGCGAGGCGGCGGCCATCGGGAGACCAGGAGATGGTGTTGAAGGAGTTGAGCTGCCCGGAGAGTTTGTGCCCCAGCCGTCCCGAGGGTAGTTCCCAGAGATACACGACCGAGTCATTTCCGGCCGTGGCCAGCCAGTGGCCATCGGGAGAGATGGTGCCGAGTTGAGGACGGTGCCCAGCCGACTTCAGCGCGACCAGGTTGGTGCTTTGGCTCGAATTCCAGTAATAGATTTCTTCCCGGCCAAAGCTGACCACCGCCAGCCGAGTTGGATCCGGACCGAACGCCGCCTGGGTCACTGAGTGCATCACTTTGAGTTCCGATTGAAGACGTCCGGTTTCCGATTCGCGCAATTGGACAACTCCCTCGCCGGTCAGCACGGCCAGAATCGAATCGTCCCGGGAGAAAAAAACTCCGCGCACCCTGTCGTCCCGAACGACCGCCCGCCAACTGAGGTTCGACTTGGCCAGGTCCGAGACCAAGACATGACCATCCCAAGTCCCGAGTGCGATCCAGCGGCGATTCGAGGAAACGGCCACCGGAGTGTGGATTGGCTGCATTGTGTGATAGAAGTGGTTCGCCGGCAATGTGCCTTCGGCAACGCGAGTTTGAGTCAGTGCATCCCATAACAAGAATCGATCCCCGGTGTGCAAAGTCAGGGCCGTGCGGCCATCGGCGCTCAAGCGGCATGCCCACGTGTCCGTCGGCATTTCTGCTCCTGCCTCTGCGGGTGTGGAATCATCCAGACTCCAGAAACGCGCCGTGCCGTCCTTGGAGGAACTGGCGAGGGTCTTCCCGTCAGGGGCGATGGCGAGCGACCACACTTCATCTCGATGTCCACGCAACAGGCCGCGGGACTGCCATGTCACTGTCTCGAACCGCTCGATGACCTGATCGGTTCGGGCGACAAAGAGCGCGCTGCCATCGCGGGAAAACTCGACTTCACCGCACAGCGCTGGGATGCGGCCAAGGTCGGGAATCGGTTTCCAGTTCGCTGTTTCCCAGAGGCTCACGCCCTGGCGATCCCAGAAGGTCGCGGCGAGGTACCGCCCGTCTGGTGAGAAGGTGACTTCGCCAAGGACGAAATCGTAATGGGGATTCTCGCGGGCGGGCGCGAGCCGGCGCTCGATCATCTCATTCCTGAGATTCCAAATGAGCACGGCCTTGGACATAGTCGCGATGGCGAGCCGTGATCCGTCGGGTGAGAAGGCCAGGGTCCAGGAGCTTTCGATGCGGTGGCGGTTTTGAATTTCCAAACTGTCAGCGGAAAGCAGCAGTACTTCTTCGTTGTGCAAAATCGCCAGTAGCCGACCGTCGGGCGAATAGGCGGCTTGAATGACCCAGGATGGAAACGAGCGCGGAGCCGCCACTGACAGCAAGGTTCGAGGCGCGAGAAAAAGGACATTGGTGCTGTCTGGAACAGCCAGCACTTGGCCATCCGGTCGGAACGCGAAGGAAGGACCGAAACCTGCCTGCGTTGGCCGCCGAGCGATCTCACGGGTCGAATGCGTTTCGCGCACGCTGAGTTGCCCACTCCAGCGCTCGCTCAGAACGATGAGCGATCCGTCGGGTGAGTAACGCGCCTGAGCCAGTAAGCCTCCATTGGTGGCCACCCGCAGCTGGCTGCCTTGGAGCTGCCGGGCGAGGAAGCGCCATTCCCAACCACGCGGATCGTTTGAAGTCTGACCCGAGACGGCTGATGACGAATCGGGAATGGAAGGTGAGCGAGCGGGTGTGTACTTCAAAACATACTTTGCCGCGTGTCCAAGGTTGTTATCCGCCAACGACTGTTGAGCCAAAATCATGTCTGTCGCATAGAGGTGGCGCTCGGCCTGCGAGCGAGCGGCGGTTTCGGCCAAACGGGCTCGTTCGGCTTCCGTGCGGCGCGTGACCGCTTCATCACGTGCGGCGCGCTCGCGAAAGAAAGAGAAAGTGGACAACCCTAGCCCAACAACCAGCGCAGCGGTCACGGCGGCACCAGCGGCGAAGGCGAGCTTGTTCCTTCGGATGGCTTTTTGCAGGCGATAGGCCGTGCTCGGTGGACGGGCGACGATGGGCTCGCCTTTGAGGAAGCGTTGAATGTCGGCGGCCAGGCCGGTGGCGGTTTCGTAACGGCGGGCTCGGTCTTTCTCGATGCACTTCATCACGATCCAGTCGAGGTCCGCGTCAATTTCGGAGTTCGGCGTTCGGAGTTGGGAGTTCGCTTTGCCGGAGAGCTTGGCGAGGCGCTGCTTGGTCAGGCGGGTGCTCGGGCGCTCGGGTTCCTCCTGGGCGATGATGCGCTGCATCTCGCCGTAGCCGACGCTGCGCAGTCGCGCCTCCGGGAAAGGCGTGCTGCCGGTGAGCAGTTCATAAAGCAGCACGCCCAGGCTGTAGATGTCGCTCCGCGTGTCCACGTCCAGCTTGCTCATCTCCGCCTGCTCGGGGCTCATGTAGGCGGGTGTGCCGATCATGGTGGCGAACTGGGTGAAGAGCGTCTTCTCGGTGAGCTTTTGGTTCAGCGCCTTGGCCACGCCGAAGTCGATGACCATCGGATGCGCCACGCCATCGTTCAAAGTGACGAGGACATTCGAGGGCTTGAGATCGCGGTGAACAACTCGCTTCTGGTGCGCATGCTGGACGGCCTGGCAAACGGGGATGAAGAGCTTGATGCGCTCTGTGGTGGAGAGATGGTTCTTGTCACAGAACTCGGTGATCGGCACGCCCTGGACGAGTTCCATGACGAAGTAGGGGCGTCCCGAGGCAGGAGTCAGGAGTCGGGCGTCAGGGGGCAGGGGATTGCGGACGGATGAGGGAACCACTGAGCCTGAATCCTGCCCCTTGATCCCTGACTCCTGATTCCTGGCCGGTCATCCCGCCATCGAGCACCTTGGCGATGTGCGGGTGATCCATGAGCGCGAGGGCCTGTCGCTCGGCCTCGAAACGGGCGACCACCTGCCGTGAGTCCATGCCGAGCTTGATGATCTTGAGCGCGACTTTCCGGACCACGGGATCGCGTTGCTCTGCCATATAGACCACGCCCATGCCGCCCTCGCCAATCTTCTGGAGAAGCTTGTAGCGGCCGATGATGCCACCAGGCGATTCTTCGAGCGGTGCGTTCGCGCGCGGCGGCGCGGCAATCGTGGGCGCGAGGCCAAGCGGATCTTCAGCGAGATACTTCTCCGCCTTGGCGTCCGCTGTCAGAAGTGCATCGATGCGCGAGCGGAGTTCCTGGTCGCCACCACAGGATTGATCGAGGAACGCGGCGCGGTTCTTCGGGTCGGCCAGCTCGCTGGCGGCGTTGAAAATAGCTTCTTCGACGGGATCGATGGGTGTCATGGCTGGCATATTTGCTCGTTGCCTTCACTCCACACAACGACGTTCCGCCGACAATCCCGCCAATTATTTTCAGGAAGTTCTGACGCGTTCGATCCGCGCGAAGAGCCAGGCCCTGGCGTAGCTCCACTGGCGCTGCACCGAGCGTTCAGAGATTCCGAGGATGGATGCCACTTCGGGCTCACTCAAACCGGCGAAGAAACGCAGGTTCACGATCTCCGCGCGCTCAGGCGAGGCGGCGCGCAGCTCAACGAGGGCTTCATCGAGATCCAGGAGGACTTCTTCCCTGGCTGGCATGGCGATTTCGATCTCATCAACATCGATGCGTTCCGCGTTCGCGCCATGGCGCAGGCGCAATTTTCGGCGGGCGCGGTCCACGAGGATGTGGCGCATGGCTTCCGCGGCGGCAGCGAAGAAATGACGGCGGTCCGGCCAGTGAGTTCGCTCGCCGCCGACCAGTTTGAGGTAAGCCTCGTGAACAAGCGCGGTGGGCTGGAGAGTCTGCCCCGGCGGCTGGCTGGACATTCTGGCCGACGCGAGACGCCGCAACTCATCATAGACGAGCGGAAGAAGCTGCTCCGCGGCGGCGGCATCGCCTTGCTGAACGCGGTCGAGGATTCGAGTAACGCCATTCACGCAAATGACGAGAGTTCCAACCACGAAAGACTCGAAAATCGAACCGTGGGGACGAAGAAAGCCTGGCACCCGTCGGGTGAATGAGTTGTTGAAGCCAAATTATCCTCCTTTGGTGACTCTGGTGCTTTTCGTGGTTTCAAATGCTGTTTCAGGGTTCAGGGATTCAGGGATAGCAAAAAGGGCCGACAGGAGGAAGTGTTCAATCGGTTCTCGCCTCATCTCAGCAAAAATAAATTAACTTCACTCCACTTGTGCCGATAACCTACGGTCACGAGTGCCAGCCGGGATTGCCCATCACGACTAACGTGTTGGGCCCGAGGATGGCGCAACGGAGAATACTGTGAAGATTGAACAGGCTTCCAACCAGATTGACAGGCTTCTGGACCGGTCCAATTGGGGCGGAGATTTCGCCGGAGCTTGCTTCAGGATTCTGGCCGGGACTCGTGCCAGACTGCTCCCGAGCCACAGCACTGGAATGGTGATCGTCCTTAGCGCCGCAATCCTAAGCCCGCACGCGATGCTTGCGAAGGCGGCAGGCATCTACCGCGAGGCTCCTGAATTTCGAACACGTGTGATGGCTGGAAGTCTGCCACCAGTCGAGCAACGGTTGCCGCGCAATCCTGTCCTGCTTTCTCCGGTGGAACGAATCGGCCGTTATGGCGGCACCTGGCATATCACTTTGCTGGGGTACGATCACACGAGTCTGCTTTCGCGGACGATCGCCTACGAAAACCTGGTCCGCTGGGATCCCTACTGGACGAAGGTGATCCCGAACCTCGCGCAGTCCTGGGAGGTCAAGAGCAACGCCACCGTCTTCGTCTTCAAACTGCGTCCTGGAACACGCTGGTCAGATGGCGCGCCCTTCACATCGGAGGACGTCAAGGCGTGGTTTGATGATGTGGTGAATGTTCCAGAACTCACACCCATCCCGCCGTCATGGCTGGTGTTGGATGGCAGAACGGCGATCTGCGAGGTAATTGATCCGGGCACCATCGAATTCCGATTCGCCGGACCGAATGCGATTTTCATTCAGCATCTGGCCTCGATGCGAGCCAATGCGCTTGCGCGTTACCCGCAACATTACTTCCGGAAATTCCATGTCCGGCACAACCCGGATGGCGCCCGTGATCTGGTGAAGAGGACGGGCGCGACAAACTGGGCGGATGCTTTTCAGAAAGTTTATGCGCCATGGGATTGGGTCAATCCAGATGCTCCCACTCTGGACGCCTGGGTCATGACCACGCCCTATAAACCAGGCACCACGCCGATCAAAGCCGTACGCAATCCTTACTACTGGAAGGTTGATACCCAGGGGAACCAGCTTCCTTATATTGACGGAATCGAGGCGACAGTCGTGGCAGACCAGGCGCAGCTCCTCCAACGGGTTCTTGATGGGCGCATCGATATGCAATCCGAGGGCTTTGATTGGAAAGTGGCCTCGCCCCAGCTCCTCGACCGTAAAGGCCGGGACAAATGGCGTCCCATGCGTCTGATTCCCTCGATGCCAAACATGCTCGCGCTGTGTCTGAACCTGGCGCACCCGGATCCGATCGTCCGATCTGTCTTCACGAACAAGGCGTTTCGAGTGGCTTTGTCCGAAGCCATCGATCGGAAGCGCATCATCAAGGAGGTGCTGGATGGGAGAGGCAAACCGTGGCAGATCGCGCCACGGGACGAATCATCGTTCCGACATGAGAAGTTGGGCGTGCAATTCACCCAATTCAACCCTCGTCGCTCCGCGCAGGCATTGGACGAGCTGGAACTCAAACCCGCCACGGATTCAGGAATACGCCGGCTCCGGGATGGCCGCACCCTTGAGATCGAAATCCTGCTGCCAACTGGCCGGGGTGAGGACTGGATTACGGCGTTCAAGATCCTGGAGGAGAACTGGCGGGCGATCGGAGTTGGGATGAAGATCGAGACACTCTCCCGGACCGACTTCTACGCACGGCTCAATGCCAACCGCCACGACGCAGCGGCGTGGTGGAGTGGTGGAGGAATCACTCCAATCATGGAGCCCGAATTCTTTGTCCCGGTCACCTTCGAGAGAATCGGGCCGGCAAGAGTGCCATATGGAGTTCCCTGGGCTGCATGGTTTACCGATCACGGAGCAGCCAACGCACAGGAGCCTCCACCCAGTGTTCGCCGCCAGATGGAGATTTATCGAAAAATCATGGGAGAGCCGGATCAGAACCGGCAAAAAACGTTGATGCGGCAGGTGCTCGATATTGCCGCCGAGGAGTTTTATGCAATCGGACTCTGTCAAGACACCGTGTCCCATGCCATCGTGAGCAGAGATTTCAGAAATGTCCCGGAGCCACAGTTTGACTCCTGGACCTATCCGACCCCCGCACCCGCCAATCCATGCCAGTTCTTTTTCGATCTTTCAAAATGACGAGGCGTTTGACGGTTCCATTGGCAGTGCGAATGGGCCTTGCTGTGGTGTTGGTCGAGGCGATTGTCTTGATCGCACTGGGATGGATCAATACCAGGCGCTTTTCCGCCGAAGTGGATCGCCGGCTGGAGGAAGGACTGGAACGACCCGGAGCGCTCATTACACAGGGATCCCTACAGCCGTCCGCCGTAGCTGAGGCGAAAACCATGAGGCAGTTGGTGGGGGATTCCGTGGTTGACGCGCTGGCTGTGGGAATGGATGGAAACGTCTTTCACGGCTTGAACACTCCGAGCGGAAGCGACTTCAAAACGCTGCCCGAGGTCGATCCTGCGTGGTTGGACCAGGCGGGGAACTCTCCGGTGACGATCCGGACGACAGATCAAACCAATAGCTTTCTGATCCGCTTGAGCCCTGTCATTACCGCGGCCGGACAGTCGCCGTTGCTTGTGGTATTCGTCAAACTGAGAACCACGGAGGCCGAGAAGGAGAAGGCGATCCTGGCACGGCGGTTCTTGTTGGGCGCACTGGGCGGCTTTGCAGCCACGAGCGTCGTCCTGGTTGCCATCATGCGTCTGCTGGTGACATCCCGGCTTTCCCATCTGGCGGAAGCGGTTCGTCAGGTTGGCACCGGTGATTATTCAATCCGGATTGGAGCATCCAGAGTGCATGATGAGATTGGTGTTCTCCAGAATGGGTTCGATGAGATGGCCCACCAGCTCGAAAGCACCATCAAGGATTTCAAAGCCACGGTGACCGATCTTCGGTTGTCGGAGGCGGCGCGGCGCAAGGGAGAGGAGAGCTTCCGTCAGCTCTTTGAAACGTCGCCCGTCGCGCTGCTCCTGACCCGAAGATCCAACAGCACGTTCTGGATGGGGAACCGGGCGCTAACCAGCCTCCTGCGGATCGATCCGAAATCGCTCGACGGATTGCCTGTCAGCCAATTCTACAAGAACGAGGCAGACCGCCAGCGGCTATTAAAGACGCTGAAGGAACAGGGGCACGTGGATAATTTTGACATGGAACTCAAGACTTCGACTGGCGGACCGGTCTGGGTGCTCATTTCCGCGTATCCCATCGAATACCATGACGAAGCGGCGTTGCTGGTGGGTATCCATGACATTACCCGCCGGAAGCAGGCGGAGGATGAGGTGCGCCGGTTAAACCAGGAATTGGAGCAACGGGTCGAGGCGCGCACCGCCGAACTGAGCCGAGTGAATCGCGAGCTGGAGTCGTTCAGTTACTCCGTCTCGCACGATTTGCGGACGCCGCTCAGGACCATCGACGGCTTCAGCAAAGCATTGATCGAAGATTACGACGCGGTGCTTGACCAGACGGCTCGGGATTACCTTTCCCGGGTCCGCGCCGGTGCTCAACGCATGAGCCTGCTCATTGACGACCTGCTGAGTCTGGCGCGCAGCGCACGCGGAGAATTGAATCGTTCAGACGTGAACCTGTCCGAACTCGCGGCAGATGTGGCCGCAGACCTCCGCTCCCACTTTCCCGACCGGCGTGTCGAGTTGACGATCAGTCCGGGACTCCATGCCAACGTTGATCCCAGGCTCATGGGCGTGGTGATCGAGAATCTGCTCAGCAATGCGTGGAAGTACACCAGCCGCGTGGCGCATCCCAAGGTGCGCTTTGGCAGGCAGGTCAGGGATGGCGAAGAGGTCTATTTCGTTGAAGACAATGGCGCAGGCTTTGACATGCAATACTCGGACAAATTGTTCGGGGCCTTCCAGCGCCTGCATGATTCCGCCGAGTTCGATGGCAGCGGGATCGGACTGGCCACGGTGCTGAGAATCATTCAACGGCACGGAGGCGTTGTGTGGGCTGAAGGCAGCGTTGGCAAGGGAGCCACATTTTATTTCACGGTGAACTCCTCATAACCGTCGTTCTGTCAGCCCCGGGACCACGGTGAACCTCCCGCCGGCGAAAGAATGTAAGTTCTTTGCAATTTCTCCTTTCTCACAGGGCACGGGCGTGACAGATTGCAGCCCGTCAGACATGAATATGGATTCAATACTCCTTGTTGAGGATAACGTTGACGATGTTGCCCTGACCAAACGTGCGTTCAAGAAGAACAACATCCCTAACGAAGTCGTAGTCGCCCGCGACGGCGTTGAAGCCATCCAGTATTTACTGGGAAGCGGGGACAACGCTGGTGCCGCAAACCACAAGCCACCTGCCATCATTCTCCTGGATTTGAATCTTCCGCGCTTGAATGGTTTGGAAGTGCTTGAACGGATCAGAGCTGATGAGAGAACTCGTGATGCCCGCGTCATCATCCTCACGTCCTCCCGCGAAAATCGGGACATCGAGCAGGGCTATCGCCTTGGGGCCAGCAGCTACATCCGCAAGCCCGTGGATTTCGATGAGTTCGTCACCGCAGTGGGCCGCCTTGGGGAATACTGGCTCGGCCTGAACGAACCTCCACCGCAAAAGTCCGCGGCATAAACGGATTCTCCGATTCTTGCCTTCCCTGTCGGATTTGGCGGGAGCCAGCTCCAACGCCTCCTCTGATTGCCGTCTTCGCTCAATCGATTGTCGGGATTGCAACGCCGAGGACTTCTCGTCAAACCCCTGCTTTCGGGCCGATGACGATGACGCCCGTGAAACAACGAGCTGATTTCCGGACCGGAAAAATTCGGCGCCTTTCCAAGACACCGCTACAGGGTGTGAAATGAGCGGGCTGACTCAGGGCAGTTTTACGGTTTTCTTCAGCTTCGCGCTCTTGACTGCGGCATCCACGATTTCCTGGCCGATGCGGCTGATCGACAGGCTTACCGGGCCCTGAAGCGGCAGATGCTTATCGAGGCAATGCAGGAGATACTGCACCGGGTTTTGATTCGGTGCCCTGGTCGCAGGCGCGGCGATCTGGTGTGGCCGGGGCTTTCGTCGGGTCTGAACGGTTACAAAGTCGTCGTAGTCGTAACTACTCACCGTGCCTTCAGTGCCAAGAATCACGAAGCCACACTTGGGCTGCGGCTGGATGATCCACGGGTCAGTGAATGTTCCCCACCTCGTCTCGAACTTCGACAAGCCGTGGGCATAACGGGCCACGACAATGCTGTGTTCATCCACTTCAAGCCCAGTGGGTTCATCCACAGTGGCGGTGACTTCAATCGGTCGCCTTCCACCCTGGTACCACGTGCCGAGCGTTGTGCCGTAGCCGAGATAATCCAACAACGACCCTCCGCCATGAGCTTTCTTGTAAAACCATGAGTGCGGCTTTTCTTTGGCAACCTGTTCCGGAGTCTTCTCGTCCTTGTCAGCGCCGTGGAAAAGCGGACCGCGATTGCCGCCGATATGCCAGACATTGAGCACCTCGCCAATGACGCCTTTGGAGATCAGTTCGTAAGATTTGCAATGCGAGCCGACCCACTGGAGCGGCCAGTTGATCATCAGTGTCGAGTTCTTCGGCATCGCTTTCACCATCACGTCGGCTTCCTTGAGCGAGGCGGCGAAGGGTTTCTCGACCATGATGTGCGGCCCGTACGGCGCTACTTTCTTCACCCACTCGCCGTGCTTCGAGGCGGCTGGACAAAGGATGACCACGTCCGGCCGGGTCTTTTCGAGACACTCGCGGTAATCAGCGAAGGCGTTCGCGCGTGGAATGCCAAGTTTGCGAACGGCCTCTTCCATTCGCGCCGGTTGCTCGTCACTGATACCGACGATCTCCGCCCTCGGATGCTCATGGACGTAGCGAAGCAAATCGCCCATGTGGAAGTGATCAAAGTTGATGCCAGCGACTTTCCATCGTTTCATAGATTGGTGGCAATAATTCCGGCAAGCTGGCCGACAGTCCACTGAAATGTCAGCGCATAGAAAACGCCAGCGTCATAATTTTGCTCTTAATCACGCAGTGGAGGAGATTAAGAGCAGGAGCAGGATTAGGGTGCGCTTCGTGAAGCTGTGTGAGTCCGGGGGTGAAAGTCCCCTGAGTCTGGGCGGATGGTCCGCTCGGAATTCAACGTGAAAACAATGAATGGAAAGGTCTAACCAACCACCCAAGACCGAGGATTG
>SXMN01000151.1 GCA_005777315.1 Verrucomicrobiales bacterium | reverse complement strand
TACCTTCCAGCCGTCCGTTGGGAACAGTCCGCACGACCCGACCTCTCCACTCGACCCACTCACGAAAGCACCAATTCAAGGGATTTGAACCGGTCACTGTCTTTTCAGGTTTACCCCGCTCTTTCTGAGGTCAGAACATTCAAGGAGCGGTGGAGTCGTTCGCGGCGACTCCACCGCTCTTTTTTGTCCTCCTGTCCCAAGTTCAGACGCTTCCCGAATCCTGACTGAGGGGATTACAACGGGAATCCCTGTCCATCAGTGGCAAAGGAAATCTGAACTTGTGGCAGATGTTTTTCGGCGAGTGACTTAATGTGGTCCAGTCGATCCAACTGCTTTTGAGACAAGTGGACGAATACGATCCGGCGGATCTGACGGGAGGAAAGATGTTCGAAGAGTTGCTCAACTTCGATGTGGGCAAGTTCGCAGACAAGCATATCCAGAGGCCTGCTTAACAGAGGGTCGAGATCGTCTGGCGCACCAATGTCGGCGGAATGTCCTATGCGCAATCCGTCAGCTTCGATCAAGAAACAGAAGGCAGCGAAGTCCTGCGGATACTTACTGGAGAAAAGTTCGCGGAATGTGGCAAGGTGTGACGTAGGAAAAGGAGTGACCCGGGTCTGTCCAATGGAGAGGGGCTGACGTGCGAGCAGTGGCTCGAAGCGCAGCCTGAAAGCCAGAAGTTCATCATAAATGCAGGAGGCGCGAAGTAGTTGTTCAATGGGTGCGATACCGTCAGGCGGAAGGTGAACCACCAACTGCTTTTCCCGACGCTTGAGCCACATGGACTGCATCAGCATGAAAAATCCGCCGATATGATCAAAATGCAGATGGGAAAGAATGATGGAATCGATCTCGTCATAGCCGACTCCAGCTTGAAGAAGCAACCGGCTTACCGGCTCACCGCAATCAATCAGAAGGGAGCTCTCCCGGAAGCGGAAGAGGAACGCGGAATGATTCCTCGCCGAAGGCCAGCCGTCTCCGACACCAAGACATCTCAACTCTGGCTTTTGCATTTGAATTCGGGTCGCACAGCAGGGACGTGCAAAGCAATACCCCAACCGGAGCCAGCGAGGCAAGCTCTCGCGCCACGATACGCACAGAAGCGGCATCCGTGGGACTTTGATCTTTGGACTTTTGAAATCGTTTGCTAGCGTTCGTGCCAATGAATTTTCTTGTCACAGGTGGAGCTGGATTCATTGGATCACACGTCTGCGAGCGACTGCTCACCGAGGGCCATTCGGTGTCGGCATTTGACGATCTGAATGATTTCTATTCGCCCGGCATCAAGCGCAAGAATCTCGAGGAGATTTCACGTGCGAGTGGAAACTTTGAATTTCTGCAGGGAGATCTCGTGGATCGGAAGGCGGTCGAAGAAGTGTTTGCTGCAAGGCAGTTCGATCAGGTAATCCACCTCGCCGCGCGGGCCGGTGTCCGGCCCAGCCTGGAAGAACCGGCGCTTTATCAACGAGTGAATGTCGAGGGCACGGTCAATATCCTGGAAGCGGCCCGCAAGCACGGACCACGGAAAATCACGATCGCTTCGTCCTCCTCCGTGTATGGCGTGAATGCGAAGGTGCCCTTCTCCGAAAACGATCCGATTTTTTCGGCGATCTCGCCGTATGCCGCCAGCAAGCTGGCGTGTGAAGCCTTGGGGCATGTTTATCATCACGTGTATGGGATGGATGTGGCGATGCTTCGTTTCTTCACCGTGTACGGCCCGCGGCAGAGGCCTGATCTGGCGATTCACAAGTTTGCGAGCCTAATCACCGCGGGCTCCCCGATCCCGGTCTTTGGTGACGGAACCACGGCGCGCGACTACACATTTGTGACCGATACTGTGGACGGAATCATGGCCTGCACTCGAAAAGAGTTTGGATTCGAGATCTTCAACCTCGGAGAATCACAGACGGTCACGTTGAGCCGCTTGATCGAACTGATCGAGGGATCCCTCGGGCGCAAAGCGATTCTGGATAGAAAGCCAACGCAGCCCGGAGATGTTCCCATCACTTATGCCGACATTTCCAAGGCGCGAAGCAAGCTCGGCTACAATCCGCGCGTCAAGATTGATCAGGGAATTCCCATGTTCGTGGACTGGTTCAGGAGGGAATACAATCGAGGGAACTGAAATGCGTGCGGCTATAAAACTTCTTCGAGAATTGATTGCGCTGCCAAGTGTTAATCCAACTTTTCTGCCGGCTGGCGATTCCCGTGCTGGCGAACATCGGATGGCTGACTTTCTGTCGGCGACGGCGGCTCTGGGCGGGCTGGCGGTTGAATTCAGAGAAGTGTTGCCTGGTCGCGCCAACTTGCTCGCTCACTACTCCCCGCCGGGTCCGGTTCAACGGCGAATCCTGCTTGCTCCGCACATGGACACGGTTGGTGAACCATCGATGCCTGACTCGATGTTTCAACCGCGCGTGATCAATGGCCGCCTTCATGGCCGTGGTGCCTGCGATACAAAAGGTAGCATCGCCGCAATGATCACCGCGTTGCTGGCTGTCGTAAAATCCTCCGGTCGTCCGCGGCATACGGCCATCACGTTTGTTGCTTTGATCGATGAGGAGGATGGGCAGAAAGGTTCGCGAGCACTGGCGCGCCAAGGCTTCGCTTCGGACCTTGCAATCGTCGGGGAGCCAACGTGCCTGAAAGTCGTCACCGCTCACAAAGGTGATCTCTGGTTGCGATTGGAGACTTCAGGCAAGAGCGCTCATGGGGCGAGGCCGGAACTGGGGAGGAACGCGGTCCACTCGATGGCGCAAGTGGTGAACATTCTGGAAACGGAATATGCGGCAATGCTTCGCAAGAGGCGTCATCCGGTTCTCGGCCATCCGACGGTGAATGTTGGTTCAATTCGCGGCGGAACACAGCCAAACATTGTGCCTGATCATTGCGAGATCAGCGTGGACCGGCGGACGATTCCTGGTGAGTCCGAGAAAGGGGTGCGCGCCGAAATTCGCTCCCTTTTGAGACGGCATGGGCTCAAGGCGCGACTGGTAAATACGAAGGAAGCTCTGTGTCCGTCTCTTGAGACGGATCATCGAATGCCCCTCGTGCGTCAATTCCTGGCGGCGGCACGGCAGCATTCTCCAGCTGGCGTGGATTACTTCTGCGACGCGGCGGTTTTGGTGGAAGGCGGAATCCCAAGCGTCGTCTTTGGTCCCGGCGATATTGCTCAAGCTCACACCGCTGACGAATGGATCTCCCTGACGAGTCTGGAGAGGGCGGTGGAAATCCTGAAACATTTCCTCCTTTCCATGCCGTGATAACAGGCGCTGCCTTCTCGTGCTTTCTGGTTATTCGGGATCTTGATGAGAGATGAGAATTGCCTTCCTCACTCACGAACCTTTCTTCCCGCCCAGCGGAGGCGGGTCCGCGGAGGCAGTTTATCTGGTTGAGGAATTTGTGCGGCGTGGGCACGAACTGCATCTGTTTTGTCCGCGGATCGACAATGCCGCGGAAGTCGCCAGGCGTTTCAGAGTTCAACTCCACGAATTCACTGCATGGAAAATGGGGCGCTACACCAGTTTGCGAAACTTCAAGTATCTCCTGTACCCTTTCTTTCTGGAGAGGATGGTACGGCGATCGGCTGCTTTCACGGCGTATGATTTGATCTTCTCCCAACATGCGATTTCTGCCGTCGCCGCAGGACGATTGAAACAAAGACTGGGGTCGCGGACAGTCACCAACTTCCTCGATTACCTCACAGGTTTCATGGAGACGTGGCCCGCCTATGTCGCGCCACCGCCGTTGCTGGGAATCATGAAACGCTTCGAACTATCGATTCCCAAGCGTTACGGAGTTGATGGCGTGTTGACGGTCTCTGAAACTTTGGCGGACATGTTTGCCAATGATGGAGTCGCACGGGAACGACTACTCTCCATCCATTATGGGTTTGACGCAGGCCTCTTCCCCTTCCGACCGCCGCAGAAGGTTGCTCCAACCCAGCCGGCGACCATCGTGATGCATGGTTCCTTTGACCAGCACCACTTGCGTGACATCGCGGTCGAGGCAATGGCGTGTGTCCTGACACAGACACCCGGAGTCAGACTTCTGTTGGTAGGCAAGCAGACCGCGACGGTGGAACGGTTTCTGTACAATCTGCGAGCAAGGGTCCCGGCCGCACAGGTGGATTGCACTGGATTTTTGCCTTACAGCCAGGTGGCTCAACAGCTCTCCGGGGCGACCCTTGGAATCGTCCCTTACGAAGAATCCAGTGGCACACACTGCGCATTCGTCGCCAAGATAGTAGAATATCTCGCGGTCGGCCTGCCCGTCGTGAGCACACCGCTTCACAGTGCAAAGCGCTACTTCTCCTATGAACCCATGGTGCGATTCTCCGAGTTCGATGGGCGCAGCTTTGCCGGGTTGATCCTTGCGTGGCTCCGGGAACCTCTGCACGAATGGACGGATCGCGCGCGCCAAGCCAGCGACCGTGTCCGTCGCGAATTGGACTGGCGAGCGATCGCGAGCAAAGCCGTGGACTTTACGGAGCGGGTGCATTCAAACTCCCAAACTTCCTGATGAGTACAAGCCGCACCACATTCTTTCGGCAAAGTGGCTGGATGGTCATCGCGACCGTCCTGAGCGGCGCATTCATGTTTGCGGTGAACCTTGTCGCGAACCGGATGGATACCGCAGAGTGGGCGGTCTTTCGGACACTGCTAACGGCATACATGCTCATGAGCTTTCCCACGGTTGGGTTGCAGGTCGTCTTCACCCAGCAAACGGCGGCGGCGGTAACGGAGCAGGACCGCAGAAGCCTTGCCGCCACGGCTCGCTCGATTTTGTCTGCCACCTTTTTTCTCTGGGTGGGAATGGTGGCTGTCCTATCCCTGGCGAGCGGGCCGATCATCGCGGCGCTGAAGATCACCAACACCGCCGCCTTGGGGTGGATGGCGCTTCTGGGATTGTCCACGCTCTGGTTTCCTGTCCTTCGGGGATTGCTACAAGGCGCGCAGAATTTTGCCGGCCTTGGCTGGGTGGCGATCATCGATGGCTTCGGGAGATTTCTTGTGGTGTTTGCAGTTGTTTCATTGGGTGGCCAGTCGGCTGGAGCCATGGCTGGCGCCGTTGCGGGCCAGGCAATCGCCATCGGATTTGCGTTCTGGATGACGCGTCGATTGTGGACTGGAAGCGGCGAACCGATCGAATGGCGCTCATGGTTGGGGCGAGCCGTTCCATTCACACTCGCTTATACTTCAATGCTGGTGATGACGAGTATTGACGTTCTCTTTGTCCAGAGCGTCTTTGCTGGAAAGGATGGTCAGCACTACCTCGCCGCCCAGATCATTGGTGTTGCCGTCGTGATGCTGACCACACCGCTTGCCGCTGTGATGTTTCCGAAGATCGCCGAGAGCGCGGCCCGGCGGCGTGGCACGGATGCACTCACGGTGGCGCTGGGTGCCAGCGCGGCAATAGGGGGGATCGCAGCACTTCTATGCACACTCCTGCCGGAGCTGCCACTGCGCATTCTATTCTTTCGGCGGCCGGAGTTCTGGAAGGCTGCAGTCCTGGTGCCTTGGTTCGCATGGGCCCTTGTACCGATTATTATGACGAATGTTCTCGTCAACAACCTGATGGCGCGCGGCTCGTTTGGAATTGCGCCGTGGCTGGCGCTGCTGGCGTCTGGTTACGTTGCGACTCTGCTCCTGCTTCGCGAAAGATTGCTAGGAATGGAACTCTTCTCCGCGTTTCGGATCGTGATCGGAACGCTCGCCGGCTTTGGGTTGGCAATGCTCGTCGCCGCCATCATCACAACCAGACGGAGCGCGAAGAACGCAGGTTCCTGCTGAACCTCTGACCTCAGAAAGAGCGGGGTAAACCTGAAAAGACAGTGACCGGTTCAAATCCCTTGAATTGGTGCTTTCGTGAGTGGGTCGAGTGGAGAGGTCGGGTCGTGCGGACTGTTCCCAACGGACGGCTGGAAGGTAG
>SXMN01000150.1 GCA_005777315.1 Verrucomicrobiales bacterium | reverse complement strand
TTACTGAGGAGACCGTTGGATAGGCTACAAATCTTGACGGCGGCACAGACGCATCTGCTTCGTTGCTCGCTTGGTCAGAGGCCGCTGCGGGCATCCTCCCGCGTTCGCGCCTCGCATCTGCATCTGTGGCGCTCGCCATCAGTCGTAGCCTGTCCCATGGTCTCCTCAGTATTTGCACCACAACGGCGCAGAGTTCGGCTCTTCTATAATTACGATGTGCGGTTTTTGAAACGGTTTTGGCGGCGAGTTGCTTTGCTCTCTGGCCCGACTAACCGAGAAATTTTCCCGGATTCAATATGCCCCGAGGGTCGAGGGCTTTTTTTACCATTTGGTGCAGCGTCTGCGACTGGGGAGCTGCTGCCAATGGCCACCATGGCTTCTTGGCCAGGCCGATGCCATGTTCGCCTGTGATGGCGCCGTCCAATGCCAGCACACCTCGAAACAACTCATCCAGGATCTTGTCCTCTCGCCGAACTTCGCCCGGTTTTGTCCGATCCACCATGACATTGACGTGAATGTTGCCATCGCCAGCATGACCGAAGCACGCGACGGGCATTTTATGTTTGCGCTGCAAACGTGCCGTGAACTTGAACAGTTCGTCCAAACGCCCGCGGGGGACAACGATGTCCTCGTTGAGCTTGGTAAGTCCGGTGTCCCGCAAAGCGTATGAGAATTCGCGCCTGAGCTGCCAGAATTTCTCGCACGACTCGCTTCCAAGACCACGCCGAACGGCAGTGGGTTTCGCGCTGCGGATGACTTTTTCCAATTGAGCAATCTCAGCGCGTACTGAGCGCTCCTGTCCATCCAGCTCCACGATGATATGTGCCTTGCAGCCCGCCAGCAATGGGCTGCCGGTGCGCTTGTAAGCCGCAGCCAGTGTGAATTCGTCCGCCAGCTCCAGGGCACTTGGAAGGAAGCCAGTCGCAAAAATTTCACGAATAGCGTGAGTCGCTGCGCTCATTGAATCGAAGCCCACTCCCAGACACGCCCGGTAAGGCGGCAGGGGTATCAACTTCAGCGTCGCCTCGGTCACGACGCCGAGCATTCCTTCGGATCCCACGAACAACCGGTGCAGGTCAAATCCGGTTTTGTTTTTGTGAGTTCGACCGCCGAGCCGAACCACGGCACCGTCCGCCAGGACGACTTCCAGGCCGAGAACGTAATCGCGGGTCACACCGTATTTGAGGCATCGAGGTCCGCCCGCATTGGTGGCGATGTTGCCGCCGAGGCTGCAATCGGCGCGACTCGCTGGATCAGGCGGATAATAAAGCCCGAGCTTCTCCACCGAGTCTTGCAGAGTCGCTGTAATCACGCCCGGCTGAACAACCGCGACGAAATCCCCCGCATTGATTTCCTTGATGCGATTTATCCTGGCCAAAGACAGGGCGATACCGCCACGGGAAGGAACGCACCCTCCAACGTAACCGTATCCCGCTCCGCGCGCCGTTACGGGCAGCCGGTGCTCGAATGCGAAGCGCAAGGTTCTCGAAACTGATTGGACACTCCGCGGCAGCGCGACCGCGTCGGGCAGATGAGCTGCAAACCATTTGTCACCGGAATGAGCATCGCGGGTTTCCGGATCGAGACGAAGTTCACCCGGAGCGAGCTGACGTTTGAGCCGGGCAAGAAGCGAAGGAACATTGCAATTCATCGAGCGGGATTCAGCCAGAGAGTCATCGTGCGATCAAGCAGCAGCCGCAAGAAACGGCAGTGTGCTGGTTTCCGGGGCACTGCATTCATGCCACTTCACGATCCAAATCAATTTGCAGCTCTCGGATGCTCTGGATGTCCGACTCGCTCAGGAGCAGGCCTTGCACACAAATCGTGCGCACACCACCCATTCATGACGCAACGAACGTCCCGCGTTCAGCGGAAAATGTCCAAATTCCAGGACGCGGGCAAGTTGCCCACACAACCCATTTGAAGCCGGACTCTAAGTGGAAGGTTACCGCTGCAGGAGCGCCTGGACCGCATTGGCGAGTGATTGAAGCGTCAGCGGTTTGAGGATCATGCTGTGGATGCCCATCGATCTTACTTGTTCGATCGTCAGCTCGCCGCCGAAGCCAGTCACCAGGAGGATGGGAACGTGCTGCCGCAGCCGCAGGATCTCTCCGGCGAGCACGATTCCGGTCATGCCGGGCATTGTCAGGTCCGTGATAACGGCGGCAAATTGTGCTGGATCGGAACGGAAGGCTTCAAGAGCTGACTGAGGGTTTTCCGCGAGGGTCACCTGATAACCGAGGTGTTCGAGCACCTGCTTGGCGGAACTGCGGAGAGCCGGTTCATCATCCACAACCAGCAAGCGTTCTCCCTTCCCGCGGGGCAAGGATGGCTTGGCCGGCTTCTCGATTTCCGCAGCGGATTGAACGATGGGGAAATAGATCGTAAACTCCGTGCCCGTTCCCGGGGTGCTGGACACGGTGAGGAGCCCATCGTGAGATCGTACGATGCCATGCACCACCGAGAGGCCGAGTCCCGTGCCTTCGCCCGGACCCTTGGTGGTGAAGAAGGGGTCGAAGATGCGACTGAGGATCTTCTTATCCATGCCATGTCCTGTGTCCGAAACTGACAGGCAGGCGTACGCACCGGTCGTCAGAGTTCCGCTTTCCGTAATCTTCGGCTCGGTCAGGTTGACTGCGGAGAAGTTTAGGGCGAGCGAAATAATAACTTGAGCAAATAGGCTGGCTTTTGAAACGGATCGAGAGATAAGCTCGAAGGATCCGGCTCAAGATCATCATCGCCCAGGTCAGGAGAAAGTATCGGCAATTGTCCGTGCGGATGGACGA
>SXMN01000149.1 GCA_005777315.1 Verrucomicrobiales bacterium | reverse complement strand
TGAAACTGGAGTGAGCGTCTCGGACGATGAACTGGCTCGCGTCCATATCACGCCAGCGAAGTTCCACGGGGAATGGAACTATGTCATCGAACCCCGTTAACTAACATTTGCTCAAGTTATTATTTCGCCCGCCCTAAGGATCTTGCAACAGGGCATCTTGCTCACGTTGTGCATCGCCTTGTCTTCAGGATGCATGGTAGCGCGTAGCGCCTCGAAACCCGCTCCCACAAGGGTCTCGGTTGGACGCGGAAATGTGTTCAACGCCACCAGCCAACTGCCAGCGGCGTTGAAACGCGTCGCGATCCTGCCGTCCACCGCCGGGGCTGCAGGTGATCTCACCGCAGGTCGGGAGGCGCTTGAGCCCGTGCTGCTACAGGAGTTGTCCAGAACCGGGCGTTTTGAGATCGTCCCTATCACATCAGATCAATTGCGTGAATGGTCGGGGCGGGGCCATTGGCAGACCTCAGACCAGCTTCCAGTGGAATTCTTCCGGAAGATCCGGGAGAAGACAGGATGCCATGCAGTGTTCTTTAGCCATCTCACGCACTATCACGCCTATCCTCCGATCGCGATCGGATGGCGCATGACGTTGGTGGACAGCGACGAACCATTGATTCGCTGGGCTGTGGATGAGCTTTACGATGGCGGAGAGGAAGCCACTGCCAAGGCTGCGCGCCTCTATTTCACGAAACATCTGCCCTCGCATCCTCTGGCGGATTCCTCGGTGGTGCTGGCGTCCCCACGCCGCTTTGGCCAGTTCGTCACGGGTGCTTTGGTGGCAACGTTACCTTCAAGGTAAACGTTTTCAGCAAGATTTTTCCTAAAGTGTTTTCCTCTTTGGTCGATAGGCCGGTTAGCGCCCCTCGTATGAGGGCTTGGAAGCCTGCCGCAACCAAAGAAGTCGTATGGAAATAAATCCACATTTGAATACAGGCAGAATCGAAGGAGTTGGCCCAGGCCGTCCCGCTCAGCAGGCAGCTCGGGTTCTCGCGGACAATGTTGACCTCAGCAGCGCGGGGGCTCTCGATGAAGCCCTTCGCAACACTCCCGAAGTCAGGATTGACTCTGTGCAACGTGCTCGAGAACTGGTGAATGATCCCGCGTATCCTCCCCGTGAAATGATCCGCCAGATCGCGCGCCTTGTAGCCTCTAATCTCCCCGAAGAATATTAAACTCATGATACGTTCGAATCCCTGGCAATCCTACAGGCAAGTCGCCACCAAGACGGCCTTCCCCGGCCAGCTAGTCCTCATGCTATATGACGGAGCCATTCGGTTCCTTGATCGAGCTGGCACAGGATTCTTGCTGGATGATCAGGTAGAGTTCAACGAAACCATCAGCAATAATGTGATCAAGGCTCAAGCCATCATCGCTGAACTCAACCAGGCGCTTGATATGAAGCGCGGTGGGGAGTTCTCGGTCACGATGAGACAGCTGTACAACTACATGGATCGCCGGCTGAACGAGAGCAACATCCAGAAGGAGCCAGAGGGGATCAAGGACACCCTTCACCGCCTTACAGTCCTGCGCGATGCATGGCAGCAAATGTTGCAGCATGGAGGTCAGCCCGTTCCCGGAGTTCAACCGGTGCTGGCCCACGCGTGAACCGCAGTTCGAGTTGGTAATCCCCCACGTCATCATGCCTGCCGAACCCGAGATTCAACGGCTCTACGCTCAATGGGGGGCGCTGACGGATGCCGAGCGCCGGGCGATCGAGCAGGGTGCCTGGGATAACCTGAAAGGCATCCAGGCTGCCAAACGGGACTTGCAGGGTTTGATCATTAATGCGGAGCGTGTTTCTGAAGATGTCGGCGGGCTGGCTGGTGCGCGGGACTCGACATTGAAAGGAACCTTTGAACAGTTGATGCGGATGGAGATGGACAATCTCGAGCTATTGGAACACCAGATGGCTGCCGTTCGCGCGGAACGGGCCAACCTTGACCGCTCTTCCAGCAACCTTCGCCGACTGCACCGTTCTTATGTCTCTCCTGCCGCGTCAGCATGGCAGTCTTATTCATAACTAGAAGTTTCAAACAAACATGGCCGCTTCAGATACGCATCCAGTTCCTGCTTCCGGCAGCCGCATTCTTGTGGTTGACGACGATGAGTTGGTGCTTGAGGCCCTCCGCGGGACACTGAGCTCGTTCGGACATGAAGTTGAGGCCGTCGCAGATCCGGTTCAGGCGCTTGCCCAGCTCCAATCACAACAGTTTTCTGTCCTCATGACAGATCAGTGCATGCCATCCATGACCGGGCTCGAGTTTCTATCGGAAGCCAGGAGGATTCAGCCGGATGCCACTCGCATCCTGATCACCGCCGTATTGAATCTCAACACGGTTATCGACGCCATCAACAAGGGGGAAATTTTCAGGTTCGTCATCAAGCCATGGCTCCGGGAGGAGTTGCTGGCCACGATCCAGAATGCGGTCCAGCGCTACGAACTCATTTGCAGCAACCGCACCTTGCAAGCTTCAACCATGGCGATGAATGAGCGGCTGGCATCCCTCAATCAAGAGTTGGCGCGCCAGGTTGCTCAGGTGGAGGACCAGATCCAGCAACTGGCGCCGCTCAACAAGGCGCTCGCTCAGAACCTCCAGCACTCGGTTGAGCTCTGTGTCAAGACTCTGGAGACATTCTACCCTGCGCTTGGCAGCCAGGCGCGCCGTGTGTACGAGCTTGCTCGCGCCATGGCAGATGAGCTCGATCTGTCTCCTGAGGAGCGGCAGGTTCTTGAGATCGCTGGTTGGTTGCACGACATTGGACTGGTCGGCGTGCCGCGTTCGCTCATTCGAAAATTTGAGGAAGATCCGGATGCGTTGAGTGATTCAGAACGGACTCTTATCGAGCATCACCCCGTGCTTGGCCAGGAAGTGGCGCGGTTCGTCCAGCCACTCGAGGGGGTGGGGCAGATCATTCGCGCCCATCACGAGCGAGTGGATGGCAACGGTTACCCCGATGGGCTGATGGGAGAGAATATACCTTGGCTCGCGCGACTTCTTACCGTGGCTGTCGGTTACGCACACAGCATTCAAGAACCAGGCGTCACGACCGAGTTCATCCGCCATGACAGCGGCACAGCTTACGATCCAGAGGCGGTGCGGGTATTCTTGCGCTGCCTCCCGAAAGTCACGGTTACAAGGCGGCAAAGACAGATCGGACTGGACGAGCTTCGTCCTGGGATGGTGCTTGCCAGAGGCATTTACACCCCATCAGGACTGTTGTTGGTGCCGGACGGTCAAAAGCTCAGCGAACCTTATATCGACAAGCTTCTAAATCACAATCGTGTCGATCCCATCATGCAGTCCTTGCTGGTTTTCGGCTGAATCCGTCCAGAAGCAACTCTCCCACCGGCGTAGTGTATGATCCCACGTGGCTTACCCGATGTCATTTTAAGCAGGAGCAAGACCGTGATGCTGCAAGCGAACTTCTTCCTCAAGTCCGCGGCTTTTCAGCCGATACATGTCTGAAACGGCACTCTGAACACTATGCCCATTCCTGATACCTTCGATTCCGCAGCGTTGACACAGCTCGTGGAGAAAATTGCGCTGGAACTTGTTTTTGCTGAACCTGGCAAGGACGCTGGATTGCTTCCGGTGAACTGTCTGCTTTCAGATGCAGAGCAAATTGTCGCGAGTCAGGCGACGCCCGCTGCCCTGGTCGAGACAACCGCCCAGGCCCGCAAACGGGTCGATCAAGTTTTTGACTCCGGCTCATTCAGTGCTGAAAACCTTCAACATTTGCGTGATTGGATCTCATGGATGCAATCCGCCCTGCCCGCGCACCAGGCTGGAAAAAAGCTGCCTGACGTGCCCGGAGTCAGCGAACCCGCCGCACCGGTAGCGTCAGCAATTGAGACAGCGCCGGATTCGACCGTTTTGCCGGATGAGGATCCTCTTTCACTTAACATCGAAGGCGATGGAGAATTGTTGCGCGAATTTTGCAACGAATCCCATGAGCATCTCCAGAACATCGAGCAGGGAGTTCTGAAGCTTGAGGAAAACCCCACGGATGCGGACACGCTCAACTCGATCTTCCGGGCGTTCCACACATTCAAGGGCGGCTCGGGTTTCCTGAATCTTCGTCCCATCAACAAGCTCGCCCACGAGCTGGAATCCCTGCTCGATCTCGCGCGTCAGCAGAAACTCTCGATCGATTCCGACATCATTAATATCATTCTCAAAGGTGGGGACACGCTCACCCAGTTCGTCGCTGAGATGGAGGTCCGTCTCTCCGGACAAAAAACTGGAGAGCCGATTCTGATCCCCACCCAGTCTCAGCTAGCACGCATTCAATCAGTGGTGCATGGGGAAAGCTCCGCCTCCAAGCCGGTCGCAGCTCATCCGCCATCCGTGCAGCCCGCGCAACAGGCTCCCAGTGTCGCTGTTCCTCAAGCTGCCCCCCCGGCGTCTCCGGCAAAGCCTGGTCCCGTCACCGGCTCTCCGGCAGTCGTGGTTGAAGCAGTGACCAACCCGGAGGCTCCCGCCAAAATAAACACCTCCAAGCCCCTGGCGACCGTCTCGTCGGGTGGTCCAGCTCCCGTCAGCACTGGTGCCACTTCAGTCAAGGTGGACACGCTCAAGCTTGACAGTCTTGTGGATCTCGTCGGCGAAATGGTGATCGCGCAATCAATGGTGGCGCAGGATCCTTCACTGACTACCATTCAGAGCCAGCAATTGACGCGCAACATGGCGCAGCTCGGAAGAATTACGAAAGACTTGCAGCGTGTGTCCATGTCGCTCCGGATGGTTCCCGTGCGATCCACCTTCCAGAAGATGACGCGACTTATTCGCGACCTCTCGGTGAAGGCTGGCAAGCAGGTCGAACTCGAAATGAGCGGCGAAGACACGGAACTGGATCGCACCATCGTTGAGGAAATCGGTGATCCGCTGGTTCACATGGTCCGAAACTCGGTTGATCACGGCATCGAAAACGCCGAGACCCGCCTCTCTCGAGGCAAGACGCCTTACGGCACAGTGGCTCTCCGGGCTTATCATCAGGGCGGCAACATCGTCATCGAGATCCGTGATGACGGCGGTGGCCTGAATCGTGATCGCATTCTCAACAAGGCCATCCAGCAGGGATTGGCCAAGCCGGATGAGAATCTTTCCGACAAGGAAATCTTCAACTTCATCTTTGCGGCGGGATTTTCGACCGCTGAAAAAGTCACGGACATTTCTGGTCGGGGCGTTGGCATGGATGTTGTGCGCAGAAATATCGAAAAACTCCGCGGCAAGATCGAAATCGAATCGACTCTGGGGAAGGGGACCCGTTTCTCGATTTATCTGCCCCTGACTCTCGCGATCATTGACGGATTGATCGTCGGTGTCGGACCTGAACGCTACATCGTGCCCACACTTTCCGTGCGCGAATCGTTCCGTCCGACAGCCGACATCCTCAGCACTGTTCATGAACGTGGCGAGATGGTGAACGTGCGCGGGCGTTTGATCCCAATGGTGCGCCTGTCCGAAGTTTTCAACGTCGCTCCAAAGTCAACCGAGGCGACTGAATCCATTGCCATTGTCGTCGAGACCGACAGTCGGCCTTATTGCTTGATCGTCGATCAACTGATCGGCAAGCAGGAAGTGGTGATCAAGAGTCTTGGCGAGACCTTCAAGGCAAATCCCGGACTCGCGGGCGCCGCCATTCTTGGGGACGGTCGTGTCGGATTAATTCTGGACATCGTTGGGTTGATCAAGCTTGGACGAAGACCAACGCTTGTGAAGGCGGCGTAGTTCAATCCTGGTTGCAGCCGCGGACTGTTCGCGTATTTGGAATTCCTGCCAGCGGTCTGCTTTTCGCAAAACGAGCTTGCATTGATGGCTTGCTACGATTGAGTGGTTTCACTGCCGCTCGCCAAATCGCAGCCGACAACATTCAAGCAACCTTATGAATCCACTGATCCTGCGCCTCTGCCTGAAGAGGTTTTGCCGGGCAGTCTTGCTCCTCGCCCTGTGCATCGGGCCGCGCATTCAAGTTCACGCTCAACGAGGAGCTTCTGTCAGTGACTCCAGGCGTGCCGCAAGCGCGAACCATTATCTGTATGTGGCCACGCCGGGGATTCGCAATTAGGGCGAGCGAAATAATAACTTGAGCAAATAGGCTGGCTTTTGAAACGGATCGAGAGATAAGCTCGAAGGATCCGGCTCAAGATCATCATCGCCCAGGTCAGGAGAAAGTATCGGCAATTGTCCGTGCGGATGGACGA
>SXMN01000148.1 GCA_005777315.1 Verrucomicrobiales bacterium | reverse complement strand
GGGCGTGCGAATCTCATGACTCATGTTCGCCAGGAAAAGGCTCTTGGCCCGGTTCGCGGATTCGGCGGCGTCCTTGGCGGACTCGGCCGCTTCCTTGGCGACCTCAAGTTGAGCCGCCTTGGTTTCGACCGCGACCTTGGCGCTTTCGAGTTGTGTGTTCTTCGCTTCGAGCACCTCGCGGGCCTGCCGCTCCTGCTCGATCATCTGTTCGCGCAGGCGCTCGGTCTCGCGTCGTTTGTGGCCGTAGCGCAGCGTGAGAAAGCCCGACCAACCCAGCAACGCCATCAATCCGCCGCCGGCCGGTGCCATGATCCGGGCATCGCGATACCAGAACGGCACAACCGTCAGCGTGGCCACTGCAGGCTTGGAATAATTCAAATCGCGGTCGATGAACTGCACCGCCAGCGAGTAAACTCCGGCCCGGTTGGTGGACCATTCCAAGCGGCGCTGCAGCGTGGGAGCACTCCATGTCGCGCTGTTTGTAAGTGCGTCCGCGGTGAGTGCGCCTTCCGAGATCAGATAACGGAACTGAAGCTTGGCCGACTCGGTGAGAAAGTCCCGGGCGCCTACGTCGAAAGTCAGCCGCGTCCCTTGCTTGACCGCTGGTGGTTGCAGGGCGCTGCCGGATTGTTCGAGATCCTCCCCGGTCAACCGGAGCGTGGGCGCCCCTAGTTCGGTGCGTTGGCGCGTGTAGCGCTGCAAGCCTCCGCCCCCGCCGAGCCACATGGAACCATCGCTCTCCGGAAGCAGCGTCTTGCAGTCGATGCTCAGCCCGTCCCGCTCGTCGAGTGAACTCCAGGCGGTGCCATCAAAGACGCTCACCGCGTTGCCTTGGGCCACCCAGATCAACCCATCGCGATCCTCCTTGATATCGACAACATAATTCCTGGGCAGGCCATTGAATCGGTCCCAGGTTTTCCAGCTCGACCCGTCGTAGCGCGCGACGCCACTGCTTTGTGTCCCAATCCAAACCTGGTCTTTTCGATCGATGAAGATGCAGTCGGAGCGGTCCTGCGGCAGTCCGTTCGTTTGGTTAAACGTCGTCCACTTCATGAATCCGTCATCCCCTTCGCCGTCAAAACGCCAGACCCCGTGCGCGTGGGTCGTGATCCACATCTTGCCCTTCCGATCCCGGGCCATTCCGGCCACGCCCTTAGCCCAATCTTTGGTGACGAATCCGCCCTGCTTTTCGAACTTATTCCCGTCGAAAACACAGACATTCAGGGATCCTCCAATCCACACGCGGCCGGCGGCGTCTTCGGCAAAGGCGCCGGCCCCCCAATCATTGAGGCCATCCTTCTTGCCGTAACCTCGCCACTGACCGTCGGCCAAATGCCCGACAAAACTGCCGCTGCCAAACGAGCCCGCAATCCACAAATTGGTCTTGGAGTCTTCAAAGACTAAACTAATCTGGCTGCTTCCTTTCGGCAGCTCGATGGGTTCAAAGCTGCGTCCGTCATAGCGAACGATCTGATTCTTTGCCAAACCTGTGAGACCGGCTTTGGCCGTGGCGTAGCTCTCGGGTCGATCGGCTTCCAATGAGATCAGCATCCGCCCCTGATGATCCCTGGCCAGCATCTGGACGTTGCTGGTGGGCAGTCCCCGCTTGGTGTCCAGCACCTGCCAGTGCCGCCGATCGAAGCGGCTCACACCACCGCCCTTGGCCATCCACAGGTTTCCCGCCGCATCCTCAATCATGGGCCCTGTCTCTCCAGGACGCACATTGATCCATCGGTTCCCATCGAACCGGCAGAAACCGCCGACGGCAGTCCCAGTCCAGACAGGGCCACTGGCCCAGATGGTGCCGTCCCGGTCCTCGTAGAGCTTGCCGACGCCACCTTCTCCCAGACCGTCCGCCGTCGTGAACTGTTTCCAACTCTTGCCGTCGAACCGGCTGACGCCGCGGAAGGTTCCTGCCCAGAGGTGATCATGCCGATCGATGATGAGAGCCCAGACCTCAGCGGTGAACATGTCGGGAGCATAGCCCGGTGCAATCTTGTTCGGGTGTCCGATCCCATCTTCGTCTTCGCAGAATTTCCATTCTCCATCCTCGTAGCGAGTGATGCCCAGCGACGTTCCGAACCAGATCGTGCCGCTCCGGTCCTGGGCGATCTGCCAGACTTCATTTTCTTTGACTCGCGGCAAGTGCTGATGCGCCCAGACACCGTCCTTGTAATACCAGATACCGCCCCCATAAGTCCCCAACCAGATGACTCCGTCGCGATCCTGAAAGAAGCAGACGACAGGGGAGCGATTGCGCAGGTCTTCCGCCTGGGGCCAGGCTTCCCACCGTGTGCCGTTGAAGCGGCTGATCGCTCCAGTCTCTGTCCCGGTCAAGAGATCTCCATCCCGGGTCAGCAGAATGGTTTTGACGTAATTATTCGTCAGCCCGTCCCGGGTCGTAAAAGTGCGCCAGCTTTGTCCATCGAAACGGGCCAGCCCATCATTGCTCGTGATCCAGAGCGATCCTTGACGGTCGAAGCACATCTCAAACAGATTACCCGGAGGAACGCCATCGAAGCGGGTGAACTGGCGCCAGGCACCCGGTTGCGGCGGAGCGATGCGGAAACGGACCGGCGCGGGGCTTCCCTCGATACCCACTTTGAGCGTCGTGTCGGGGTCGGGCGCAACCAGGCCGGAGTCCGAGGCGCACTGCAACCGATACTCGCCCGGTTTGACGTCCACCATTCTGAACGTGCCGGATTTGTCAGTGAGGGCGGAGACGGGCGCCGAGTTGGTAACGGCTCCGGGTACGACGGGAATGGCCTGTACGGCGACGGCCTCAATGGGTCCCCGATCGTCCAGCGTTTGCACCGTCCCGGTGATGTCCAGCCGCGGAGGGATTTTGAAAAGGACTGGAGTCACGACCGCCTCGGTTCGAACATTCACCACGGCGTTGTTCACGGGCGCAAACACGCCGGCCTGCGAGATGCACTGCAATCGATATTCCCCCGGCCTCAGGTGAAGGAATTTGAACTCCCCGAAGGCGTCTGTGCGCGTAGTCGAGGGTGTCGCATTGGTTCCTGCGCTCTGAGCGACGCGGGATAGCTGGACCTCCACACCCTCGCGAGGGTCCCGATCATCCATGGTTCGGACTTTGCCTTTGATGTTCAAAGCATCGGACAACTGGAGGCCGGCCTCGACGCGTCCGTTCTGTTGCAGATTCACAGCGAATCGCCAGCCGCAAGACTCGTCTTTGGTAGCTTGAATGTCACAAGGTACTGCAACCGGCGCGGTGATCAGGCAATAGTAGTTTCCTTCCGCGTCGGTCTTGCCTGTCGCGACTTTCTGTCCGCCTGACAACACGCGAACTTCGACATCGGCCACAGGCTTTTGATCGGTGCCAACCACTTTGCCGGAGGCAAGCTGATATTCGCGGGTCACGGTGGTGAACTGGACATCGCCAACGAGTTCACCGTGATGCTGGCCAGGAGCGAGATCCGTGGCCTTGCCGTCATCGAAATTCCAATAGCCCACCAAACCGGACTCCTTGCCCGTGAGCGTCGTGAAAAGATTCGCCTGGATTTGCTCCGGCGTGCGCGCGTGGTTCCAGACACGGACTTCATCCATCTGGCCTTGGAGTTCCTCAACGTTTCCGTCGGGTTCCTTCCAGTTGTTTCGTCCCAAGAAATTACGACTGCCATTACCGACCTGAACAAAGCTGCCCGTGTAAGAGTTTGCTGCCCTCAACGCACCGTTCACATAGATCCTTACGCCGCCCTTGCCCGTCACCACGGCAATGTGAACCCACCGGCCCGCAATAAGCGCGTCGGGCACGCTCGCATCGCCTGCCCGTTGGTTGTTGGAATCAAAAAATTCGAAACTCAAGGAGCCGGAAGTGCCAGAATTGCCAATCACCATGCTCTGATCCTTTTTCCCAAAGTCGAAGAAACGCATCCAGTTTCCCAAGCGATCCCATTTCACCCAGCCTTCCACCGTCGCCTCGGTCAAATCGTTGAAAATATTTGAAGGCAACTGGACATAGCTGCCCTGGCCGTCCAGTTGCAGGACGCGATTGGCAGGAGCAGCGGGTTGGGCGTGGAGCGTTGAGGGGTGAACGAATAATGCGGCGAGGAGGCAGAGAGCGGCACCAAACCTCTGCCAGGTCCTGGACTGCGCCAGCCCTCTGGCGCTTTCACATGCCCGCTGGACGATCGGTAAGCGGCAGAGAACTGCCGCACTCCACGACGCTCGCGCGTCAACGTTGCCTGCTCGCACTACGCCGGACGCAGTCGAATTCCGCGTTCCAACCGAACTGTTACACCCGGGAGTTGATTGAACAGATTTCATAGATTGTTCCACCGTTCGCAAGCTGGATGCCATCCTTCACCAAGAGACGGGCGGGCCTCACCTCCAAACCCGCCTTGAGGGTGGAGCATTCCCGTCAGCCGAAGGCTGGACCACCAATAACACCAGTAAATCCACGAATTCCAGGACCCTGGCAGAAGATCCGCCCGGGCTCTGCATTGGCAAATATAATTCATATTCCCGAACCCTGAGCGAGTTGCGAGCATCGATGGGAAGCTCTATTCAAAGCAATCGAGCAGTGTTCTTGAATAGGGTTTTTGAATAGTTTGAATAGGGAACATCCTTCAAATACCAGCGATCGAACCAAACTGACCCACCACCTGCTCCGACAGCCCGAGCCTCCAGGCTGGGTCTTTCTTCTGACCCAAATGTCGCGGCGCTGGCTAGGCCGAAAATGGCTGGCCTTGGAAATCTCCAACTCTGAAAGGGCTTTCTATTTCGTAGAGATCACTCGCGGTTCATAGGACTGATCGATCTTTGTTCGCGCCACGATGATCGCGCCCACACCCACCTTCGCCGCCAGCGCCCGCGCGGTCGCCTCTTCAGCGGAATGAAATCCCTCCACGACCACCCAAAGGCGATCGCTCGGAATCGTTTTGCCACCATGGGCGGGGATAGTTTGATTCAGATAGGCAATGCTGTTGGTCACCCACGCCGGACCGCCGCCAAACTCGTTTTGAGTTCGCTGAAATGCCGTGTGCAGCGACAGCAGGCCAACCGCCCCTTCATTGCCAGCCGTCAGAGCGGACCATTGCAGGCTGAACACGGACGGACATGCTCCGGTTGCGCAACCGACTGACCCGCAGAGTCCCGTTCCCGGACGGCCTCGATTCTTGTTCGCGGGCATATCGACTTCCTCGCATTCCGTCGTCCAGACGGGAATCACGGCCCTGCCATCGGCTCGCTTGCGAACCTCGGCCACGAACCTGGCGGCGACATCATCTCCTTCCAGCTTCGTCGCGGTGGAACGCACGTTGTAATCGATGGCCCATCTGCACTGTACATTCCCGCAACCGCAGGAGCTGGGACCGCCCTGGAGATCGTTCAGCAAAAGTCCGCGCCAGCCGGGCGGCGCACGTTCCAGCAATTGCTCAATGCGGGTCAGATGCGCGTCGAAGGTTTCCCGATAGCCGATCGGCACCCACGGGAATGCTTTTGCCACCTGGTCGATTCCCGGTTCCGGGGCGTTGGGGAATCTTTTTTGCCAGTCTTCGTGAGAACCAAGTGAAGCCATCCAACGAGGATGAGCTTCGGCCAGCTTCGGATTGCGTCCAACCTCGATCCAGCAATACAAATCCAGTCCACCATCCGAGATGACGCGAGCCAGTTCACGATAGGCCGCCTTCCCTGTCCGCTAGTCCAGAATGACCGCCACCGCTTGGAATTTCTCCTGCTTCCACCGGGATACTGCGGGAGCGGTCACCGACTCCGGTTCCACGAGGACGATTTCGCGAGCATTCGATCCCGACTGTTTGAGGGTTGCCTGCGGTTGACCCACGACACTGGGTGCAATCAACGCGACGGCAAGCCTGAGCAGCCACAGACGCCGGGCGAAGGCGACATCCGATGATCGAAATCCTCCGACTGGTCTGAAACGTCGAAGGAAGAATTTGTTGAGCACAGTTCAACGATACGTGCCTCAGTCGTCCGCGTGAAGGGAAAATCAGATCGCATCAATCGTGCGAGCCATACGGCCTTGGCTGCCACCGGATAAGGCGAAGAGATCTGGACGGAACGAACATTTCCAAATTGTCACGGCTGCCGTCCATCCGGCTCCGGCGCAAAGGCGCGCCGAACTTCCAGCGGCAGACGGTTCACCGCGGCACGCAACAACTCATCGGCTGAAGCGGACTTTCCTTCCGCGACCAGCAATGACGCTTCGCTCATCTGCGCTCCCGCATCGCGCCATTCGAGTTGCTGAGGCTGCAATTTGACGGTGTGGAAACCCTTCAGTGGTTCGGCTCGGATCTTCGAGAGGAACTTCTCCAACTCACGCCCAACAAAGACGCGCGGTCCATCGCGCGTTTCGCCGGCATGCGCCAGCGGGCTGAGGATCTCGAGCCAGGGGCGGTTCTCATGATTGCGTTTAACGTCCGTGAACATGGAACTCTTCGGATTAAGCGCTCCCACGTAAAACACCCACAACCCGGCAGGATCAATCAGGTGTGAATTCGCAGCATCCGGAGTGAGTTCCCGTACGCGCCTTTCTATTTCCGCGGGGTCAATGCCCGCGCCATCTCCACTGCCGACGAATGCCAGCGCAGGCTGATCCGGGGCGAAATCCCCGCGCCAGAGGGTTGTCATCGGGAAAACATCCAAAAATGTGGCTGCCACAATTCGAAACTCATCTTCGGAAAGCTGAAATAGCGGCAGCCACTGGCAAAAAATTCCGCCCGGAGCAAGCGCCCGCCTCACAGAGTTGAAATGCTCATACGTATAAAGAGCGGACTCTCCTCGCCGCCAAGGCACCACAAGATCACCGACGATCACGTCGAACCGCTTTCCCGTGGTGCGGAGAAGCGTGCGAGCATCCTCGATGACCACGTCCGCGCGAGTCGAAGTGGCGATCCCGAGATTCGCCGCGGTAAAGTGAGTTTTCGCGGCATCCACGGCCTCCGGCACCATCTCGATCGCCGTCACGCGTTCGATGGGATGAAGCAAGGCCGCGCCGGCCGTAATCCCCGTGCCCAAACCCAGAAACGCGACCGTCTTCGGAGCGGGATGAAGGATCAAGGGAATGTGAGCCTGCATTCTCTCGTCGCCCATGGAGCCGGTGCCGCCCAGCACATAGAAGTTGTCGAGCTTCAAGCGCCGGCTTCCAGACCGGTCCACCACCGCCACAATTCCATGATTGCCTTCGCGCAGATCCACAAGGGTATCGCCCTGACTGGCACGGACCTTTGTTCGCGGGAGTTGCGCCGGGTTCCAAACCACCGCGCATAGAATCACAAGGCCGCCAACAACCAACCGCCGCGGCCCGAGTCCGGCCAGCCCGCCGAATGAGAGTTCACCGACAACAATCATCAAAAGCCCCACCACGGAAATCGTCACCCAAAGCCCCATGAGTTTTGGCAGAACAAACGCGGCAAAAAAGGATCCAGCCACGACGCCGGCTGTGTTCACCGCCAGCAGCCAGCCCAATGCCTGGCCCGTCGATTTTTGGCGTGTACGAATCGCCAGTTCCATCAGCAGCGGCAACACCCCGCCCCCCAGCATTGTCGGCACAAACACGGTCGCCGCCGACAGCCAGACCAGATGAGCCCCGTATGACATCCAACCCGCCTGCCCCGGCAGATAGCTCAGGCCATCGGTAAGCTTCAGAAAGACATGCGGCGTTGCGAACACCGCCAATCCTCCAGCGATCCATGCCCATCCAATGAACCAAGCCACCCGTCCGCTGCGCAGCAGGACAACGCGTGCCAGCGCGGCACCACCCGCCAATCCCAGAATGAACACTGCGACCACCACCGCAAACGAGTAGATGGAATTCTCGTGGACCTGGGAGAACATGCGCGTCCACGTGACCTGGAGGATGAACATCAGTCCGCCAGACAACGCCGCCAGGGCTGCGATTCCTTTGACCGGCAATTCTGCGGATGCGGTCCCACCGATTGGATCACGGAGTCTTTCCTGTGCCTCTGGCTCGACAAACCTCGCGGGAGGCCGGCGTGACTCCATGAGCCAGGCAGCCAGTCCAACGAGCACGCTGCACAGGACGCAGAACGCATAACTGCCTTGCGTGCCAAGCATGGGCAGCCAGAAGAAAGGCACGCTCAAAGCGCCGAGTGCCGCGCCGAACGTATTGGCCGCATACAGACCGCTGCTCATGGCACCTGGTTTTGTGGTCCGCATCGACACAGCTTGCGCGACTGCCGGAACCGTGCCGCCCATGAGAAAGCTCGGCACAAACAACGCCGTCATCGTGAGAAGAACCCTCGACGCTCCCATGAGAAAAGGCGCGCCGTCCAGGTGCTCGTGAAGCGCCGGCAGGCCCCGATCAAACGCCATCAACAGCGGTTCGACGAGCAGGGCGGAGAGACCCGCACCAATTTCAAGAAGCCCGTACATGCGAAGTGGCCGACGGACCCGTGTCATTCGCGACCCCAGAAACGCGCTCCCGGCCGTCAATCCTACAAATACCGCCGCGAGCGTTGCCGCCGCCGGAGTCGTGGCGCCGAAGACTGTCGTGAATTTCCGCAACCAGAGCACCTCATAGACAAGAGCCAGCGCACCGGAAAGAAACAGGAGTCCGTGGAGGGTGGAGGACTCAAATCGACCCAACGCATCTGATCGCGCGGAAGTCATTGAAAAACTCACGTGGCGTGACATCGCGGACGACTCTGCCGGAGTGTCGAGTGGGAGTGAAGCCGGATCGAATCAAACGTTTGCAATGGCGCTGTGTTCCCGCTGTGTTCCCGCTTGCCTCCGTGATTTTCGTGTGCTTCTTTATCGCGCCATTGGTCCCTTGAACAAGTGAGAGCTGGGGGCGAATCCCATGGTAAAAGCATAAAAAACGAGATTCAAAATGCAGCACAGTCATCTTCGTCCAGCGAGCACCCACGGTCGTTACTCCGCAAAGAACAACACCAAGCCCGTTAATTTCACCTGCGTCGCACCGGGTGCTCAACGTGTAACCCTCATGGGGGATTTCAACGATTGGGATCCGTCCGCGCATCCGATGAAGCGTCAGCCCGACGGCGCCTGGATTCTTCAGATTCAGTTGAATCACGGGCCGCATCATTATCTCTTTTCGATCGACGGAAAAGGGACGCTGGACCAGCGGGCTCAGGGAATCGTCCGCAATGAGAAGGACGAAAAGGTCTCGCTCATCACCATCAGTTGAAAGGCTTCGCGAGCATGGTGATGCCGTGCGGTCCCACGGGCTGACAGGCGGCCAACCGTACGCCACGAGACCTCACTGATCTTCGGTTCCGTTCGTGGCCGGCAGTTTGTTTTTGGCTCGCTGTTCCGCGAAGAAGCCTCGGAGCAACGATCGACACTCTTCTTCACGCACGCCTGTCGTGATCTCACACCGGTGATTCAGCGTGGGATGTTGAAGCAGGTTCATCACGCCGCCGGCAGCTCCGCCTTTGACGTCGCTCGCGCCAAATACAACTCGAGCCAGCCGGACATGCACGACGGCTCCGGCGCACATCGGGCATGGTTCTTTCGTGACGTAGAGCGTGCATTCATTCAGCCGCCAGTCACCCACCGCGCTCTCGGCCTGAGTGATGGCCAGCATCTCGGCGTGCGCCGTCGCGTCCTTCAACATCTCCACCTGGTTGGATGCCCGCGCAATGATTCTTCCGCCAAGGACAATGACCGCTCCAACGGGAACCTCTTCCAGCTCGTAAGCCTTTGCAGCCTGCCGCAAAGCCTCACCCATGAAATAATGATCGCTCTCAAGATCAATGATAGGCTCGGAGTCAGACATAAAAATCTCAGTGGCATCCTTCCGTCGGAGAACACAACAGCGGTTCGTGTGAAGACTTGATCCGGGATTCCTCTATCATCCATTCGTTCCGTCCGGAAGGGTTCGCCCTGCAATTCGCGGCAACGAAACCGCCACGATGCTTCAGGAACAATGGCCAGATCTGTTCCCGATCCGTCTCAGGAACGCGCAACTTGTCCAAATCTTCGATCGAAAAAAACGAGAACCGGCCCTCCCGGTGTGGTTCCGGCAGTGAGTGAAGCCGTGGCAGCACTTCGAAGAGAAACATGAGCCAATGCGCCTGTCCTTCGTAACCGTGCTCACTGACGATGCCGGTCAAATGGAGATCTCGCGGCCCGATCCGCAAGCCGAGTTCTTCGGCAGCCTCCCGGCATGCACAAGCGTGAGGAGACTCACCTTCGTCCGTGTGCAGTTTGCCGCCGCACGGGCTCCACAATCCACGGTTCGGCTCCTGGGCGCGCTCCATCAGGAGCACTTCCTCGCGCTGGCTGAAGCAGTAGAGCAGCGTCGCGATCTTGTAGGGCAGAGCCATGCATGAAAATGTCCGGGCAAGCGGTTCAATTGTCGAGAATGGACCTCTGGATCGCCATGACAGCCCGGATCGTCCGGGACCGTGTCTGAAGCCCACCGCAATCGCGTGATGGAATCGCGGCACCTGGACGCTCCAGGTTGACATATTTACCCTAAAGGTCCGGCCGCATTCATCCGATGATTTGGGGTGGCCGGGTCGCACTTTGCTCCTTGCTGGTTGGATACGGCCTTGAATCGCCATGTCCGTTTTACGCCACGTCGTCCTTGTATCGACCGAGCCCACGCTCTCAGCGAGGTTGTCGTCAGCCTTTGACGGATTTGGTTCCGGCTGGAAATTGCATATCGCAACCAGCGAAGCCGGTGTTCACGACAAGATCGACGAGGGCCGGTGCGACGTCCTGATGGTCGATTCCAGTATTGAACGTGAGGCAGCGCTCGACCTGATGGGCAACGTCTGGCAGGCGCATCCCGAGATCATCCGGTTCCTCTGCCACACCAGTCCGGACGACGATTTGATGATGCGGTGCGTCTGGAGTTGCCACCGGCTGTTCACCCAGGAACTGGAGCCGACGGCCATTCTCGAAGCGATTCAACGCGCCGTTCAAGTCCAGCGCTGGCTTGGCAACCGGAACATCCATGAGATGGTTTCACGACTCCGGACGTTTCCGACGATCCCGACGCTTTAATTCCGCGTGCTGAAGGAACTGGAATCGCCGAACACCTCGACTGACACGCTCGCCGACCTGATCCAGAGTGACATGGCCATCAGCACGAAGATCATTCAAATCGTCAACTCGGCCCTTTACGCCCGGCAACGCAAGATCTCCGATCTCAGGGAGGCGGTGCAACATCTCGGCCTGAACAACCTGAAATCGCTCGTGCTCGCCATCCAGGCCGTGGCGAAGCTGGACAAGATCAAGCCTCTCTACTTTTCGGCGGACAAGATCTGGCGACACGGCCTGGCGGTTGCGCAACTGGCCCGCACCATCGCCGAACGTGAATCCGCCGATCCAGCTCTCGCGGATGACGCCTACATGGCAGGCCTGCTGCACGACATTGGAAAACTCGTGCTGGCCTCAAACCTGGAAGAGCAGTACCGCGGCGTGATCACGCTCGCCCGCCAACAGCGGATTCCCCTGGTGGATGTCGAAACTCAAATTTTTGGGGCAACCCACGGTGAGGTGGCGGCCTACCTTGTCGCGCTTTGGGGGCTCCCGGAGCGAATCGTCGAAGCCATCGCGCTCCATCACTCGCCGGGGCGGAACGAGGACGCCAAATTCTCACCACTCACAGCCGTTCACATCGCCAATTCCATCTCGCATGAGGAAAGCCCGGACAAGGAGGAAACTTGTCCCTCGGTTCTCGATGCCGATTATGTGAAACGCCTCGATCTCACTGACCGCATCGATACCTGGCGAAGCAAACCGAAGGGCGGAACAAAAACTGTCGAGGCTTCAGCCCGGGAGGAACGTCCCCTGGAAGTGGCGAATCAGCCCGAAGCAGAACGATCCCGCAGGTTCTCAAGCGCCCTCGTCTGGCGTTGGTGCGCCTATGGGACGGCAGCGGCCGCCGCCATGATTGTAGTCTGGTGGGTGTTCAGCCGGATCCTGGTTCGTGCTCGCAATGCACCGCCACAGCCAGCGGAAGAAGTCCTTGTGATTCCTGTGGGATCACCTCCTGTGCCTCAAGGGAATCAGCCACTGATTTCAGCAACCACCCCGCTCTCCACACCCGGAACTTCGATTCCGCCGGTGATGACAAATTCATCCTCCGTGGACCGGACCAATGGTCCGGTCAAGCCTGCCGTTTCGGCGTCCGCCCGAAGCACATCATCCACCCCCAGCACCAACGCCGCTACACCGGCTCCTGCTCCATCGAAGAGCTACACGCTTGAAGCGATATTTCAACGCCCTCAGAAATCAGCCGCGATGATCAATGGTCGGCCGGTCTTCGCCGGCGATAAGATCGACGGCGCCACTGTGCTGTCGATTGGAACAAACGAAGTCCGGCTGCTTGTGGATGGCTCGGAGCGCATATTGAAGATGCGACAGTAACTGGCCGGGGAGGAGCGTGAAATTCATTCCGCCGGATCGTGGAAGTGGAGTGCACGCCGTGTTCTCATCCAGGCTCCGGAGGACTCGCACCTTCCTGCTGAATGAATTCCGCGCTCCGGCACCACGCTCGGCCACGCCCGGTCTTGAGGTCTTCTCGTTATCGACTTCCGGAGACACCGAAAGATCAGGACACCGCCATAAATTCTCTTGGCCGGTCCATTCCGAGCGGCTACTGAGAGTGACATGCCATCGACTTTCCACCCTGCACAATCGAGGCACCGCGCGCCCGTGGTTGCGGTGCGATGGCTGTTGCTTGCTCTGCTTGCAGGGCAAATCTCCCCAATGTCCGCGGCACCGGTATCGTTTCGCAATGATGTGATGGCCGTGCTCTCCAAGGCGGGCTGCAACGCGGGTGCCTGTCACGGAAATGCCAATGGCAAGGGCGGCTTCAAGCTGTCGTTGCGGGGCGAAAGTCCGGAGGAGGATTTTGCCGCGCTGACGCGGGAGTTCGCCGGACGCCGGGTGGATTTGATTGAGCCGGAACGCAGCCTGATTCTGCTAAAACCGACCACCCAACTCGCGCACGAAGGAGGCAAACGCTTCGACAAGGAGGCACCCGGATACACCGCGTTGTTTGAATGGTTGAAAGCCGGAGCCACCAGCGATGTGAAGGAAGCTCCACGTCTGACAAAGATCGAAGTCACGCCCCAGGAATCGATCCTCGTCGAGCCGGCCAATGAAGTTCAAATCCAGGCCTGGGCCACATTTTCGGATGGTTCCCGGCGCGACATCACACGAACCGCGACTTACGACACCTCAAACCCGCTTGCCGTTGTTTCACCCGAGGGACGGGTGCGGCGGGAGAAGGCCGGCGAAACAGTGGTTCTTGTCCGATACCTCGATCAGCAGGTTCCGGTCAGGCTGGCGTTCGTCCCGGCCCGACTAGAATTCAAATGGACCAAGACGCCGGAGAACAACTTCATTGATCAGCACATTTTTGCGAAACTGCGGGACATGCGGATGAATCCGTCGGACGTCTGCTCGGATGAGATTTTCGTCCGGCGCGCCCACCTCGATCTGATCGGGAAACTGCCCACAGCGGACGAGGCTCGCGCTTTTGTGATGGATCGCCATCGAAACAAACGGGTGAAACTGATCGATGCGCTTTTGACACGCCCCGAATTCGCCGATTGGTGGGCTTTGAAATGGTCGGACCTCCTTCGAGTGGAGGCGCGCACGCTGGATGAGAAGGGAATGTTGGGATTCCACCATTGGATACGCCAAAGCTTTGCCACGAACAAGCCTATGGACCAGTTCGTGCGCGAACTGGTCGCCGCACGAGGCAGTACTTACCAGAATCCGCCGGCGAACTTTTACCGCGCCAATCGGGATCCGGTGACTCGCGCTGAAACGGCCGCGCAGGTTTTCCTCGGCATTCGCCTTCAATGCGCCCAGTGCCACAATCATCCCTTTGATCGCTGGTCACAGAACGATTACTACGACTGGGCGGCGGCGTTTGGCCGGGTGAAATACAAGGTGCTCGAGAATCTCCGGCGCGACAGCAACGATTCGCATGAGTTCAAGGGGGAACAGATCGTTTTCATTGGCAGCCGCGGCGAGGTGAAGCATCCCAAGACGGGAAAAGCGGCCGAACCGCGAATGCTCCTCGAAGAACGGCCCATGGAGGTTGAGCCAGCCACGCCCGCGGTTTCTGCCGAAGGAACGGAGAAACCAGACGCTTCAACGGAACTGGATCAACTCGCACGATGGATCACTTCGCCCGGGAACCCTTTCTTTGCTCGCGCCCAGGTCAATCGAGTGTGGTTCCATCTCATGGGCCGGGGCATCGTCGATCCGATCGATGATTTTCGTCCGACCAATCCCGCGTCTCATCCCGAGCTCCTGGACAAGCTGGCGGAGGAGTTTGTACGGCAGAATTTCGATCTCCGCCACCTCATCAAACGAATCGCCGGCTCGCGGGCATATCAGCTTTCCAGTGAACCGAACCCGACCAACGCTGAGGACGAAATCAACTATTCGCATGCTTTGGTGCGGCGGTTGACAGCCGAGCAACTCCTGGATGCCCAGGCGCAGGTCGTGGATGTGCCTCTGAAGTTGCGCGGGTTTCCTGCCGGCACCCGTGCGATCCAGTTGCCAGGCGCACACACGGAGCGCCGCCGCGGCGAGCGCATCAGTAACGCCGACCTTTTTCTTGAACTCTTCGGCAAACCTCCACGTCTGCTGGCGTGCGAATGCGAACGATCGACCGACACCACGATGGGCCAGGCATTCGCACTCATCAGCGGTCCGGGATTGAATGAGCTGCTATCAAAGCCGGACAACAGGATCGGCAAATGGCTCGCGGCAGATCGCGCGAATGAAGACCTCGTGGATGATCTCTACTGGACAAGTGTCGGACGGACGCCAGGCAAAGCCGAACGCGAAAGCGCACTGAAGCACCTGCAAAGCGGCCAGGACAAACGCGCCGCGCTGGAGGACATCGCCTGGAGCCTGATGAATGCGAAGGAATTTGTACTCCGAAAATGAGCTGCGAACACATCAACTTCCGGATGAACCGCCGGGATTTTTTCGGGCGCTTTGCCCTTGGCCTGGGCGGGATGGGATTGTTCAGCCTGCTCCAGCGTGAAGCCGCTGGAGCAGGAGTTACAGGCAGTGCCTTCAAAGGCATCCTTGATTCAACGCACTTTGCGCCAAAAGCGAAGAGGATCATCTACCTGTTCATGAGCGGCGGGCCGTCACAGCTTGATCTTTTCGATTACAAACCCGTTCTCAACCGGCAGAATGGCGAGGATCTCCCGGATGAAATCCGCAAGGGACAACGGCTCACCGGCATGACCGGCTATCAGGCGCGCCTGCCTCTCGCGGGCTCAATTTTCAATTTTGCCCGTCACGGTCAGAGCGGTGCCTGGATGAGCGAGCTGCTCCCGGCGACATCCAGGATGGTGGACGACCTGTGTTTCATCAAATCGATGCACACAGACCACATCAACCATGATCCGGCCATCACTTTTTTCCAGACGGGCCATCAACTGCCGGGCCGGCCTTCGATGGGCGCGTGGTTGAGTTACGGGCTTGGAAACGCGAACGACAATCTTCCCGCGTTTGTCGTGTTGATCTCGAAGGACCGCATCGATCAGCCGCTCTATGCGCGGCTGTGGGGGAACGGTTTTCTCCCTAGCACACATCAAGGCGTTCAGTTTCGTTCCGGCAAGGATCCGGTGCTTTACCTCCAAAACCCGGACGGAGAATCCACCACCAGCCGGCGCAAAATGCTGGACCGCCTGGCCGAACTGCACGCGATCCAGTTTGAGGATCTGGGAGATCCCGAGATCAACTCCCGCGTGGCGCAGTACGAGATGGCCTACCAGATGCAAACGAGCGTGCCTGAAGTCATGGAGGTCTCACGTGAGCCGGAGAGTGTGTTCGAGCTGTATGGCCCTGAAGCCCGCCAGCCGGGAACGTTCGCCGCGAATTGCCTGCTGGCCCGGCGCCTCGCCGAGCGAAACGTCCGCTTCATCCAGCTTTACCATCCCGGCTGGGATCATCACGGCAGCCTGCCGAATGGAATCCGCCGCCAGTGCAAGGACGTGGATCAGGCGTGCTTCGGCCTTGTGACCGACCTCAAGCAACGGGGATTGCTCGACGACACGCTCGTGGTTTGGGGCGGTGAGTTTGGGCGGACCAATTACTCTCAAGGCAAGCTGACTGCCACGGACTACGGTCGCGATCATCATCCGCGCTGCTTCACCGTCTGGATGGCCGGGGGCGGGATCAAACCGGGAATGACCTTTGGTGCCACCGACGATTACGGCTACAATGTGGCGGAGAATCCCGTGAGCGTTCACGACCTTCAGGCCACGATTCTGCATCAACTGGGGATCAACCACGAGAAACTCACCTATAAGTTTCAGGGCCGTTACTACCGGCTGACGGACGTTCACGGGGAGCTGCTGAAGGCAGTGTTGGTTTAAGAGTCTCTAAGGTCCGCACATTCTTGCCGACTCGAACGACGAGGATGCCTTCCGGTTTGTCCAGGATGGCCTGCTGGAGGCAGCATTGGGGCTGATGCTCCGAAACTTCAATCGAAGTAGGGCCTTAACACATTACCGGCAACGCGCACCGCTTTTTTTCGGCCCTCGAGCGTTTTACCAAAAGTCGGATCCTCGACCTCGATGCAGACCGGGCCGCGATATGTGGTCTCCATCAACGCCGACATGAACTTCGCCCAATCCATCTCGCCGTAGCCGGGGATGCGCGGTGTGTGCCATTCGTTCGGATGAGCAAAAATCCCCACTTCATTGATGCGGTCACGGCGGATCTTCACGTCTTTCGCGTGCAGATGAAACAACTTGTCCTGAAACTCGCGCAACGGACTGGCCGGGTCCATGTGCTGAAGAACAAAATGCGACGGATCGTAGTTCAAACCAAAGTGCTTCGATGGAATATCGTTGAAGGCGCGCCGCCAGACGACCGGTGTTGTCATCAAATTCTTGCCGCCGGGCCATTCGTCCCTGGTGAAGGACATTGGACAATTTTCGATGCCAATCTTGATGTCGTGATCCTCGGCGAACTGAATGAGCGGACGCCACGCTTTAAGAAAGCGCGGCCAGTTGTCGTCCACACTCTTCGTCCAGTCGCGGCCAACGAAAGTGTTCACGTTTTTCAATCCGAGCTTCTCCGCCGCGAGGATGACCCTCCTGAGATGCGTCAACGCTACTCGGGCAACTTCTGGATTCGGATCGAGCGGATTCGGATAATAGCCGAGCGCGGTGATCGACACGCCATGTTTCGCGCAGAGAGCATGGACATCTTCCGCTCGCGATTTGCCAAACCCAGCGACATCGATGTGCGTCACACCCGCGAACTTTCGATCCGCTTTGCCGACAGGCCAGCACATGATCTCGACGCACGCAAAACGTTCCGCAGCGGCAAACGCGAGAACCTGGTCAAGATTGAGTTCAGGAAGAATGGCGGAAACAAAGCCGAGTTTCATGTTTGTGTCGTGTTAAGTTTCTGAAGCAGTGATTTTAGATGACTCAATTCAGGCCGGGTCAAGGGGGAACTCCTTCCGGGAACAATTCGCGGTGCATCCACAAGTTGTCGGTGAACTTGGCTGTCGGCCAGGAGCGTGGTTGTGTGCGCAGCACCAGCCGCAGCAGGTTTGGCGTGAGGGCGTGCCATCGATACTGCTGCGACTGGCTTTCAGCACAGTCGCGCTCCACCGACTTGTGGATGCACCGGCTAGTGCAAGCACTGCTTGAGCAGTGACACTCCACCGTTTAGAAAGTGTCGCAACACAAACACTGATGGCTCAAAAGTCACCACGATCCGATCGACGCCAATTTGCACCATTTCCTCCAATACCTTTTTGAACTGGAAACTCTCATGCCCTCAAAACGACTCGCTGGTTCCTCCTTCACTCTCGCCCGGAAACGTTACACCGATCTCGGCGTGGACGTGGACCGCGCGCTCAAAGCCCTCGCGAAAATCCCCGTCTCGCTCCACTGCTGGCAGGGGGATGATGTCGGCGGATTCGAGAATCTCGGCAATACCTTGAGCGGCGGCATCGCCGTCACAGGCAACCATCCCGGCAAGGCGCGCACGCCGGACGAATTGCGGATGGACTTGGAGAAAGCACTCTCGCTCATCCCTGGCACTCACCGCCTCAACCTGCACGCGATGTATGGCGAGTTCGGTGGGAAAAAAGTGGACCGCGACGAAATCGAGCCTTCGCTTTTCCGGAACTGGATCGCTTGGGCGAAAGAGAACGGACTCGGACTCGACTTCAACCCGACTTGTTTCTCACATCCGAAGGCGGCGGATGGCTTCACGCTCTCGCATCGCGACAAAAGCATTCGCCGGTTCTGGATTGAGCACTGCCGCCGCTCGCGGGAAATCGGCGCCGCGATGGGCCGCGCACTTGGCACGCCTTGCGTCACCAACGTCTGGATTCCTGACGGCTTCAAGGACACGCCCGCCGACCGCCAGGCCCCACGCGAACGCCTCGCCGCAGCGCTCGACGAAGTTTTCAAGAAGCCCCTGCCCGCGAAGCACAACCTCGACGCCGTGGAACCAAAACTCTTCGGCATCGGCGCAGAGAGTTGCACCGTAGGCTCGCACGAGTTCTACCTCGGCTACGCCATCACGCGTTGCAAACTGCTCTGCCTCGACGCCGGCCATTTCCATCCCACCGAGAGCATCGCGGACAAAATCTCCAGCGTGCTCCTCTATCTGCCGGAGATTCTGCTGCACGTCAGCCGCGGCGTCCGCTGGGACAGCGACCACGTCGTCACCTTCACCGACGAACTCCAGGCCATCGCCCGTGAAATCATAGCCACTGGCCGCCCTGAGCGCGTTCGCATCGGCCTCGACTATTTCGACGCGAGCATCAATCGCATCGCCGCGTGGGTCATCGGCACGCGCAACCTGCTTCGCGCCCTCCTCCTTGCGCTGCTCGAACCGCCCGCCATCCGCGCCGCCGAACTCGCTGGTGACAACACCGCCCGTCTCGCCCTTCAGGAAGAGAGCAAATCGCTCCCCTTCGATGCCGTGTGGGATTACTACTGCGAAACCAAAGGCGTCCCCGTCAGCGGAGCGTGGCTGACGGAGGTCCGCAAATATGAAGCCGATGTTTTGTTGAACCGCAGATAAACGCAGATGAAGAAGGAATCTCAAGAATCGGTATCTGCGTGCATCTGCGCCCGTCTGCGTTTCAAATTCTTCCCCTGCCAAAATCAACAACGGAGAAAAGCATGCATCATGATGTGATTTACAAAAAGGACGAGAGCTACCGGCTGCTGGGCGCGGCCTTTGAAGTTTACAACGACCGCGAATTCGGACTGGCTGAGGAGATTTACCATGAGTGCATGGAAATCGAACTGGAACTGCGCGGGATCACCTTGCGTGCGAAGCAGGAGCTGGCCTGCTTCTACAAGGGCCGCGAACTCAAGAAGCGTTACATTCCCGACCTGTTTGTCTTTGAAAGCATCGTTGTCGAACTCAAGGCGGTGGGTCAGTTGCTCCCCGAGCACGAGGCTCAATTTATCAACTACCTGCGAATCACGAAACAGTCGCTCGGCTACTTGATCAATTTTAGCAAAGCCGGTGGTGTGAATTTCAAGCGCGTCATCCTCTCTGAGTTTCTCACCAAATGAAAATCTGCGTTTATCCGTGTTTATCTGCGGTTCAATGAACTGTCTTCTCCAACTTACCTCAGTCACCAAATCCTTTGGTGCGGTGCGCGCCCTCAAGGGTGTGTCGTTTGACCTGCGGGCGGGCGAAGTGCATGCGTTGCTTGGCGAGAATGGCGCGGGCAAGTCCACACTCATTAAGGTCATCACCGGCGCACACCAACCGGACGGCGGGACCATCGCCATCAACGGTGAGCACGTCACTCATCTCACGCCCGCCGCTGCGCACCGGCTCGGCATCGCCTGCATTTACCAGCAGCCCGCGCTGTTCCCCGACCTCACCGTGGCGGAGAACATCGCCGTGCGGCTGGAGAAAGTCCGCCCGCTCGCACGTGTGAACTGGGCGGCGCGGCGGAGGCTTGCGGATGAATTGCTCCGCCGCATCGGCGCGGAGATTTCGTCCGACGCCGAGGTCCGCTCGCTCTCGATGCCCGAGCAGCAACTCGTCGAAATCGCCTGTGCGCTCGGAGCTGGCGCGCGCATCGTCATCATGGACGAGCCGACCGCGTCGCTGACGCATACGGAGGTCGAGTTGCTCTTCGCCGTCGTGCGCGAACTGCGCGCCAGCGGCGTCGGCGTCATCTATATCTCGCATCGCTTGGATGAAATTTTCATCCTAGCAGATCGTGTGACCGTGCTGCGCGATGGCGAGAGCGTGGGGACTCGGCTCGTTCGTACGCCGGTTCCCCCTCACCCCGGCCC
>SXMN01000147.1 GCA_005777315.1 Verrucomicrobiales bacterium | reverse complement strand
CCCTGCGCCAAGAGATCGCCGCCTGGACCCGGCGTCGCAATCAGCCCTCTTCCAAAATCAACTGGCGTTTCACCACCGACGATGCCCGCGTCAAACTCAAGAAACTTTACCCCTCATTTGATGACTGACGGAGTACTAGATGTCAGTCCAACACTTACTTGTTGACGCACCGATACAGAAGACGGGGTCCGGGGATTCTGCGAGGTCTGGCTAGTGATGTTGAAGTACTGACAGTCCATTTCTGGGAATATCGAGCGAATCACGGATCACCGTGAACAACTGAAAAATGCTATGGAAGGATTCCTTATCTTGCTGGTTCTAGGAATTTTTATCGTCGTCCTGGTCCTTCCGATCGTCGCGGTCCTCAAAGCAAATCGGGCCACAGCAGAAACCGAGCGTTTGAACTTGCGCTTGTATTCGATCGAGAGGCGGCTGGCCGAGCTTTCAGAACATCCACCCCAGCGAACACCAGTTCATCGCCAATCCGACACATCACCAGTGGAATTCTCGGAGCCATCCGAGGTGATGGCGAAATCGGTGGCACAGCCAGAAATCAGCAAAGAAACAATTCAACAACCTCCAGAGTCGATTCCAGCGCCCCCCAAAAAAGAACCTTTCCAACCAACACCGCCGCCACTGGTCCCGGTCTCGGATTTGGCTGTGAATATGCCCCCGGCAACACCACCGACGAATAGGCCACCTCCAACACCAGCCTTCAGTCTCGACAAGATCAAAGGCAGCTTGAACTGGGAACAGTTCATGGGGGCCAAACTTTATGCATGGATCGGCGGTATCACGCTCTTCCTCGCGGTTGCCTACTTTGTGAAGCTTTCCTTCGACAGAGGCTGGCTCCCGCCGGAAGTGCGCGTGGCGATGGGATTCCTTCTCGGCTTGGGACTTGTCGTGACCGGCGTGGTAATGCGCCGGAAGGAATTCACGATCCTGTCGCACGCCTTTTGCGCGACTGGTGTCCTGATTCTCTACGGCGTGACGTTCGCATGCAGAGCGATTTATCACTTCGAATTCTTTGGGCCGGTACCAACTTTTGCGCTTATGGTGCTCGTCACGGCGACTGCATTCGTGCTCGCGGTTCGTTTGGACGCTCTAGTCGTTGCGGTGCTTGGAATGCTTGGTGGATTCATCACACCGATCCTCCTTTCGACCGGACAGGATGCTCCCGTGGGATTCTTCGCCTATATCGCGCTATTGGACATCGGTGTGATCGCCGTGGCACTGCATCAACGTTGGAACTTCCTCACCCCACTGGCCGCCGCCGGGACGGTAATCATGCAAATCGGCTGGGCTTCGAAGTTCTTCAATGCCGGCGGCTACTACGAAGGAAGCAAGACGCTGATCCCGATGGCGGTGTTGCTGGGCTTCAATCTGATCTGGCTTGGAGCAACGAAACTCTCGCGTCGCACCAATGAGAAGGATCATCTCTCGAGCGCCTCCGCGGCAGGACTCGGATTCGTGGCCTTCTTGTTCGCGTTCTACTTTCAATCCTTCACCGGGATTGCGGAACGACCGTGGCTGCTCCTGAGTTTTGTGTTCGCTTTGGACGTGATGATCCTGGCGCTGTCACGAATCGACCGCGCTTTTCGGGACGCTTATCCACTGGCAGGCGCGGCCGTGTTCATCTTCCTATCCGTGTGGATGAGCACGCATGTCACCAACCCGCTTCTGCCCGCCGCCCTCACTTTCACTTTGGTTTTCGCGATGGCGCACACTCTCTTCCCTCTGGCCATGCAACGGTTTGATGGAACCAGCGAGCCACCTCCGAATGGGGCAATGTTATTCCCACCGGTGGCGTTGCTGGCGCTGTTGATTCCCGTTTTCAGGCTCTCTGAACTGACCATCCTGATCTGGCCTGTGATTCTGCTCGTGGATGTCCTCGCAGTGGCACTTGCGGCAATGACCCTCTCAGTGCTGCCGGTGGCGGCAACTCTGCTGTTGACGCTGCTGGCCGCAGTCGGAGTGTTGTTCAAGGTTCCAGCCGAACTGACAGGACTGCCTACCCTGCTGATCGTCGTTGCCGCTTGCGCTGTGTTCTTCGCCGTTGCAGGCATCTGGCTGCGGCGTAAATGGCCTGCCACAAATGGAACTGCATCATCATCCACCATCGATGCATTGAACGCCCGGTTCGCGGCCCAGCTACCGGCCTTCGCGATTGTCCTGCCATTTGTGCTGCTGGTGATGATCACGGGGCGGCTGCAGCTTTTGAATCCTTCGCCAGTTTTTGGTCTTGCGCTGCTGCTGGTGGGGATGTTGTTCGCCGTGACTCGGATGTTCCGGCTTCCGTGGCTGCCATTGATCGGGCTGGCGTGCGTGACGGCGCTGGAATACGCATGGCACCTCCGCCTCTTCAAACCCGAAACCGCATCCACTCCCCTGCTCTGGTATCTCGCATTCTTTACTTTGTTCGCCGCGTTTCCGTTCGTGTCGAAAAGACAGTTTGCGAATGTGCCCGGGCCGTGGGTCGCTTCAGCACTGGCCGGCCCCGCGCAGTTTTATCTCGTGCATCAGTTGGTGAAGTCCGCGTGGCCGAATAACATGATGGGTTTGCTGGCAGCAGCGTTTGCAGTTCCGGCGCTCGCAAGCCTGGTGGCCGTCCTGAAAACCGCAAAGGACGAAGACTCCGCCAAGCAGACGCAACTGGCTTTGTATGGTGGCGTCGCCTTGTTCTTCATCACCCTCATCTTCCCGCTCCAATTCAGCCGCCAGTGGATCAGTATCTCCTGGGCGCTGGAAGGCGCCGCATTGTGCTGGTTGTTTCATCGAGTGCCACACCCGGGCCTGCGTCTGACTGCCGTGGGACTGCTGATCACGTCGTTCGCACGTCTGGCGCTGAACCCGGCTGTGCTTAGCTATCACTCGCGCAGCGATACACCGATTCTCAACTGGTACTTCTACAGCTATGGCGCGGTCACGGTTGCGCTCTTCATGGCGGCACGGCTGCTCGCTCCCCCGCGTCACCAGGTGTTGGGAAGCAGCGCACCAGGAGTGTTAAACACCTTGGGTGCGATTCTCGCGTTTCTCCTCGTCAACATTCAGATTGCGGACTTCTTTACCCCGCCTGGTGCCGCGGTACTGACGTTTCAATTCTCCGGCAACTTTGCGCGAGACATGAGTTACAGCATCGCATGGGCGTTGTTCGCACTCGCGATGCTCGTGGTGGGAATTGCGCGAAAGCTCGCCCCGGCACGCTATGCCGCGCTGGCGTTGCTCGGCGTAACCGTCGTCAAACTCTTCTTCCACGACCTCTCACGTCTGGACACTCCTTATCGGGTTGGCGCGTTGGTGGCCGTCGCGTTCGTGGCATTCGCAGCATCTTTTCTTTACCAGAAGTTCATCCTCAATCCTGTTAAGTCCGATGAAAACAAGATTCCCAACCCGCCCAAACTTTGAAGTTGCGTCGTTCAGCGCACTGCTTCTCTCCGCATGCACAGCATTCGGAGCGTCATTCACCGAATGGCAGCAACGCGCGCCTGTCGAGATCCCCGCCCCCGGACTGACCCGGCTCGCCCTGTCGCCAGCCCTGCTTGATGCGAGCCGTCCCGACCTGGAAGATTTGCGCCTCGTCGATCCGAACGGAACAGAAGTATCGTTCCTGCTCCAACGACCATCCCCTGAAGCGGCGACGATTCGCGCTGCGAAATCATTCCAACCCAGGTTGCGCGGCTCGGCCACCATCTTGACAATCGAAACCGGCGTGGAAGCGGCTATCGATGCGGTTACACTGGAGACACCGGAACGCACTTTCATCAAGGCGGTGCGTCTGGAAGGTTCGAAGGATGCACGAACATATTCCCCACTGGCCGAAGGCGTGCCTCTGTTCCGACAGGGCGGTGGTAGTGATTTGACTGTCAGAGTTCCTCCGGGCATCTGGCCCTGGCTCCGGCTGACCGTGGAGGACGAACGCTCGCGACCGGTGCCCTTCACCGGCGCTCTCATTCATGTTGCACGTTTGGATGTGTCGCCTGTCGAACCCGTGGTGGCGACAATCAAATCCCGTGACGAAGCTGATGGTGATACGCGAATGGTTGTCGATCTCGGTGCCGCGAATCTCACTGTGTCCGAAGTGGAGTTCGACACCACCGAACCGCTCTTTCAACGCCAGGTGAGCGTGCGCGTGGCGGAACTGGCGGGCGAAGAAGTGCGCGAGAACGAACTGGCGAGTGGCCTGATCTACGTCGTGGATGCGGGGACTGGAACGGCCGCCAGACGAACAAAAGTGCCCATCGAGCGGCGGGTACGGACACGCGAATTGATCATTGTGATCGCCAACGGCAACAGCGCGCCACTGCCGTTGAGCGGAGTCCGTCTGTCCCGTCGTCCGATCCATGCATTGTTTCAAGCCAAGGCCCAGGGCGTTTACACGGTTTTCACCAGCAACTCCCAATGCCCGCCACCACGCTACGATTTGGGCGGGCTGACGGAGCAGTTGAAGACCGCACAGTCCACGAACGTGACATCTGGAATTTTGATGGCGAATCCCGATCATCGCAAACCCGACACCCTGCCCGGCCTCGCTGAAACTGGCGCTCCACTGGATCCGAAGGACTGGCGATTCAAGAAGGCGATCTCGCTACAACTTCCGGGCGTACAACAGCTCGAACTCGACCTGGACGTGCTGTCTCGTGCCCGTCCTGATCTCGCTGATCTGCGTCTCGTGCGGGAAGGCAGCCAAGTTCCCTACCTGGTGGAGCGTCCATCGTTGAGCCGGAGCATCGAGCCTGCAGTGAAACAAGAGAAGGATCCGAAGCGCCCAGCGTTGTCCCGTTGGGAACTGAAGCTTTCACATCCAAACCTGCCGCTGACACGATTGGAGTGCAATCCTCGCACGCTGCTCTTTCAACGAAGCATTCGGATTTTTGAACTGGCTCCGGATGGACGCGGCGGAAAGTACGAACGCGGCCTCGGCACCGCACAATGGCAGCGCACGGTGGACTCAAAGGAGAACCGGTTCACATTGAAATTCGACGCTCGCCCTCAAACGGACGTCCTCCTTCTTGAAACCGATAACGGCGACAACCCGCCTCTTGAACTTGAAGGGTTCAAACTCTTTTATCCAGCAACCCGGCTTGTGTTCAAGGCGGCTGATGCCCCGGTTCTATTCTATGGCAACGCGAATGTGAACGCTCCCCGATACGACGTGGCACTGGTTGCGCGTCAGTTGTTGGCCGCCGCAAAATCAGCCGCCGCTTCGGGGACAGAGCAAGCTTTGAAAGGAGCGGACTGGTCCGAAGGCGAACCGCTCTCGGGCGTGCGAGGCTGGATCTTCTGGGGAATCCTCGCGGCGGTGGTGATTGGACTTCTGGCAGTGATCGCCAAGATGCTGCCAAAGCCATCGGCATGATCCAATGAAAGCTCGCAGGTCGTGCCAGTCGGCTACAGAGTGAATTCCGCACTCCCGCGGAACTGCTACACCTACGGGATGACCAGTCGATAGTACCGCGTCGTCGTCGTGAACGAGTCGGTGACTGAAACTGGTCCACCATCTGGCAAAGCGAGCACATTGCGAACATTCAGCCATGTGCCGCCGAGCAAACTCTCGCTGACTTGAATCGTGGCGCTACGTCCTGCCGGCACCGCGACTCTCAGATTGATCACACCTATTCCGGCCGGTTCAGCGCGCAGTTCCAACCGGCTCCGCGCATCGCGCGGTCCCGTTCCAGCAAGCGCTTCCTGGGAGTTGGTCAAGCCGTCCCCGTCCGGATCACCGTCCCGTCCGTTGTCGCCAGTGACTGAATCCGGCTTCAATCCGTTCGCCAGTTCCCAGTGATCTCCCAATCCATCCCCGTCGGCATCGACGTCGCCCGGTGTTGGCACTGAAACCAGCCAGTTTGACGCTTCATTGCCATACGAGCGCACATCCCGCCGTGTGAATGAGAGTCCCGCCCCCTCGGGCTGAATTGGCCAGGGCGGTGAGTTGGAGTAATCAATTTCGTCCACAAGCTCGTAAGGAACTTCGCCATCCGCAGGCAACGACGACAAAGCCGACGGGGCCGGACGTGACAGGCGCACGGCGCCTTCGCCATTGTTGAGATGCCCTGACCAGGGCCCAAGGATGATCGCGCGGGCATCGACGCCCAGTCGCGCGCGGAACGCGGCCGCCGCCCATGGTTGAGCCTGCGGATCAAAGCCCACGAGGAGCACGATGCCGCCAGGAGGAACCACGGTGCTGGCTGGAAAGTCAAAATCCACCTGCCCGCCCAAGCGCCAGGTTAGAAAGGGAGAACCAGGGTCATATAACGCCACCGGTAGCGCGGTGATGTTTTGCAGTTCGATGAACTCGTCTCCTGTGTTGTTTTGTCCTCCAAACAATTTTGGATCAGAATGAATCTCACTGACCACGAGCGATCCGACGCGTGGCCCTGTATTCGCCACGCCAAGTGACGGGATTGACTGAAGGACGAAGCTTTCCACGCCGGCGCCGGTGATGTGCCGGCCCGTGGATGATCCGCGCGACGAGGCACCGTATTCGAAGCCGTGCATCCACCCGGTCAAGTTGCCTGCGGCGTCGGCGGAGAAGATGTAAATACCCTCGCCTTTGGCGTTGAAGGAAAAGACCGATCCGTCGGTGGCTGTGAACGTATCTTCAGAGAGCACCTGGTAGCCGTTTGGCTGGAGAAAAGTTCCATTCGGGAGGCGATGCTTCTTTGGATTGTTAAAGGTGTCGGTCAAGAACCAGCCGGAGATATTCGCCGGCGCGGCAGTGGGATTAAACAGCTCGATCCTGCCATCCTGTGTCTGACCGATTTCAGGCAGCAATTCATTCACATAGACCGATGGCACACTAAAAGGCTCCGGATCAACACGACCAGGCGAACCACCTGGGCGGGCGCTGATGCGCCAGTTCGAGGAACTGCCAGGCTGCGCCACAGTTGACATTTCATCCGCCGGCACCAGGGAGAATCCAAGCCCATCCGACAACGGCAAATGAGACGCGTCGTAGGTCAAATCGGCAACCGGTTCCAGCAGCGGACCCACAAGCGCCAGGCGGTTTCCTGAGTTCGACATGGCCCCTTGATATTCGCCAGCGATGTTCGTGACATCAGGATAGCGCGTCGCAAAGGCAGCACGGTTTTTCACAATCAATGCGCGCTCGCCGGGCGCAAGTGTTGTAATCGAGTTGGTCGATGTGAAGGCAAACCGGATGCCGCTTGTGAACTGGTAGCCCACGAGATTAACCGGGCTCGCGCTCACGTTCTTGATCTCGACGAATTCAAAATCCTCGTCGCCGAATACGCCGTCTTCCGAGAGATCCTCTGGATGAAACATGATCTCAGTGATGGCGAGTGGCGGCGGAGCTACAGTGAACGTAGCTGCCACGGGCATGGACCAGGGCGTGGACGAGGAGCTGGGAGGACCGCCCGCCTGCCGCACGTTCAAGTTCCGTGTCCGCGCCGTGACTCTGGAGTTTTGCTGGAGTGCGACCGGTCCGGTGTAGGCGATGGCTTTTGGTGAAATGTCACCCTGCGGAAGCCTCGGGTCAGATCCATCGAGTGTGTAATAGACGGTGGCGTTGGCCGCGGCGGTGATCGTTAGAGCAAATCCCGGTGTCACTTGTCCGCCAGCCGCGCTGAACACCGGCGGCTGGGCAAGCTGTTTGTCAATGAAGTCCATCCGATTCGAGAGCCACGTCTTCATCCGGTCCACCTCGGACTGGTAGGAGCCTCCACGAAGCGGGACACGCCAGCGGACGCGTTCACGTGGCTGCGCCTCCCTCACTTCATCAGCCTGCTGGTCGATCAGAGCGTTGATGTACGCGTTCGCGAAGTGCTCGCTGCGCGCCTTCTGCCAGCGATCCACCCATTTCTGCCAGAAATCCCGATCCGCGAAGAGCCGGGACCACCATGGGCCGTTGAAGAACGGGCCGGTGTTCCAAATGCGCGGATTTGCATCGCGACCATCGGTCGATCCGAGCGCGCGGTCAAAATCCCAGTGCGGGCCGAACACGATTTTGGCGTTGCGCGGCTTGTGGAAATACGTGCTGAGGACAAGTGTGTCCACATTGCCACTGAGAACCTCGACCACATGGAAGTCGATCCATGAGTCCACATCGATGAATGCCGGGTAGCCGACCACCGGATCGCGAAAATTCGGGCTCGCCAAAGCTTTTCCAAAATCCGAGTAGTATTTTCGGATGTACTGCTCCTGCGGATCACGCGCGGGAAGTTCGATCTCGCGTTCCTTGGGATCGATATAACCAACAGTGGCGCCACCTCCCGGAAAACCGCCGTCACCCGGATCAAGCCGGTCCACCTTCATCAGAAAGCCGCCTGTCACATCCGGCGGCGACAAATTCTCCGGCTTCAGCTTGTCGATATCGACGCGATTCTTGCCGATGGAAATCTTTTCCTCCAACACGTAGATGCCATTGTAATTTGCGGCGCTGATCGGGCCACCGGTCCTGTTCAAGTACACCTCAACGAATCGTGTTCGCGGTGAGTAACGTCCCATGTCACGGCTGAGTTGGTGGATGAAGGGATTGTGGATGAGCACCGGGTCAAAGTTGTTCGGCGCATAGAGCACCCAATCCGAATCCGCCGGCATGCCGAGGATTCCGCGATTCGAATCCACGCCAAACTCATCCCAAAATTCCATCGCGAAACTCGACTTGGTGATTCCTTCGGTGCTCGACCCACGAATCTTCACCGCACCGCGGGTGGAGAACGTCGGGGGATCGGTCAGCGCTGCCCTGCCCGCGACCGGTTCATAGACGGAGATGCTGGAAAAAGTCTGGCGGCTTGAAGTAGGCGTGCCCTTGCCCAGCGTGTGGATGATCATCACCGGCAGGCTTGAAACAAAGCTCGCCGCATTGTTGCTCAACATCAGGAAGCTCTCGGTGCGCGGCGGGCCGGGCAGAAGGCCCTCCTGAAATGCACGGGCTCTGACCTGGATGCTGTTGCTGACACGGATCGGTGCAAGATAAACGGGCGAACCATTGGTCGGAAGATTGCCATCCAGCGTGTAACGAATGACCGAATTGGCGGCGGTCTTGAGGGCCAGGTCAAACGGTTCGAGAAAAGTTCCCGTGGCACGCGAGTACTGTATCTCAGGACCAAAGCCAGGCCCGCTCGACACATTGAGTGTTCCAGGTGTCGGCTTTACGAAGTAACCCGTGGTATCGGCTGCGCCTTCGACGCGGCCGTAGGAGACGTCCGTAAACTGCTTCGGATAAACCGGGGCGAATTGAGAGGCAACTTTCGCCAGCGGTGTCACCAGCGCGAGAAATTCACCATTCGGAGCGAGCTTGAAATTCGTGTGCAGGCGACCGGTGACGTTTGTGCGATCCTTTTCCGAAGCGAACACGACGAGATAATCGTTCGGCTGAATCGTCACGTCGGGTAGGCGCCATTTAGTCAGCTTCGAAGCCTCATCCGTGAGAAACCAGCCATTCAAGTTCGCGGGGGTATCATTCGGGTTGAAGATCTCAATCCAGTCCGAGCTGTCTCCGTCCTCGTCGTTGAGGGTACGGTCGTTGTCCGCCATGAACTCGGAAATCACAAGACCCGTCGCGGGCGACTTGGAATCAAGCTGGTATGTCCAGGACCCGCCTGCGAAGGGATGCGCCGCGCCGACCAGATCGGTGATGCCATGGTTCGCGCGCCATGCCACGCTGACCTCACCATCCGCTGGCTGCGGAAACGAGAAGACAAACACACCTTGCACTGCTTCGAGCACATTGGTCGCCCCTTTGCCATTGATCAATAGATCCCCGGCATCCACGCCTTTGACTGCTTCGTCAAAATGAACCTCGACCGTGATCAACTCGCGCAAAGTGCTTCCTTGCGAAGGCACGATCGTCTCGATCACTGGCGGAACGGTGTCGCCGAAGAGGGAGAGCGAGGCATTTATCACAAAGTCACTGCTGTCGGCGAGTGACACATTGAATGCTTGAATCGCCACGATGTTTGTTCCAGCGAGAAGGATCTCCACGGGGCGTGGAACGTCGTAAAGTTCAACTGGGATCGGTTCGGTGGTGGCACTGGAAGCCAGGCTGTTGAACGCAAGATTGCCTTCCGCAACGTTGAATCGCGCGACTTCATGACCGTTGATCCAGGCAATGAAGCCATCATCGATGCTCGCCCCCAACTGAACCAGGGAGATCTCCGCCGGATTCGTCACCACGAATTCCCGGCGAAGGAACACGGATGAATAACTTCCGCGCATGTCGGTCAGTTCCGTGCCGAACAGTGGTTCACCGTAGAAGAGAGGCGTCTGCCCCACGGCCCATGTGCTGTCCTTGAACCCCGGTTGCCGCCAGGACGTGGCGTCTGGTGAGGAAGCCTCGGTCCGGCCCTTGAGGAACTTCCATTCCGCCCCGCGAGCGATGACTTCAGCCGCGCTGGCTTGAAGACCAGACAACCAAAACGCACAGGCACATGAGAACGAGAGGAAAAATTCGCGTGATTTCATCGTCATGGGTCGCAGCACGCTACCGATAATTCGCCACGAGCCAAGCGAGATTATTCGAACGCCAACTTTGATGCGCGAAAGTTCCGCATTTTGTCCAGTGCCTTGGTGATCAGGAAAATTCCCCTTGAACTTGACCTGGGAGCGCTGGAGTTAATCCGCAGCACGCAGACCTCGCTTTCAACAACTCACGCTTTGACACGCATGAACCCCGGGGGTAAGAGGGACCGCAACGTCCAAGTGAACATCTGAGAACGACCGCACAAATTTTAGCCTATGCACCAGTATATCGAACGAGTGGTTGACCTTCTTGATCCCGCCAACAATCAGATCCTCAACATGAACCCGGAGGAAGCCACCCGGCGCTTGCTCGAAGGAACACCGGAGGAAGTGCGCGAGATTGACGGTTCATTCGCGTTGATCGCGAAGCGCGGCAAGTCCGTCCGCATGGCAAGATCCATGGACCGTCCAATGCGCTACTTTCTGGCGAAGCGTCACGAAGGGCCGGCTCTGGTGGTGGCGGAACGCATCGATGCGATCAGGTCCTGGCTGGAATCGCAGGGATTTGGAAATCAATTTCATCCTAGCTACACACGCATGGTCCCGGCGCATCATGTCGTCGAAATCCAATTGATCGGCTGCCCGGACCCGGACCCGGTTTACACGCGGTTCTTCACGCCGGAACGCGATCGCCTCTCGACCGATCTCGATGAGATTGGCCGGGCCTACATCGGAGCGCTGGCGGATGAGATTTCCAAATGGCTGCGCCGGGTGCCGGCGCATGAACCCATCGGCGTGTGTTTCTCGGGCGGGATCGACAGCGGCGCGGTGTTCGCCACTACGTATCATGTGATGCGCAAGCTCGGAATGAACCTGGGCAGATTGAAGGCGTTTACCCTGTCGTTCGGCGATGGACCAGATCTCCAGCAGGCCCGGAGCTTTCTGGAGAAACTGGGTTTGGGATTGTTCCTCGAACCTGTGGAAGCGGACCTTTCTTCAATCGACGTGGCGGAGACGATCCGCGTCGTCGAGGATTACAAACCGCTGGACATTGAAGCCGCGTCGATGGGAATGACGCTGTGCCGTTCGATCCGCGCTCGTTATCCCGACTGGAAATATCTCCTCGACGGCGACGGCGGCGACGAGACCCTCAAGGATTATCCCATCGAGGAGAATCCCGAGCTGACGATCCGCTCAGTGGTGAGCAACCTGATGCTTTATCAGGAGGGTTGGGGTGTCGGTAAGATCAAGCATTCCCTGACATACAGCGGCGGCCTGAGCCGGAGCTACACCCGCACTTACGCGCCCGCGCGACATTTTGGATTTGAAGGTTTCAGCCCATTCACCCGACCCAATGTCATCGACGTCTCGGAAGGAATTCCCTTCACCGAGATCACTCAAATGTCCGTGGATCGGCTCTACTCTCTCAAGGGTGAGATCGTTTCACGTGGAATCCGCGCGATCACCGGCCTCGAAATTCCGGTGGCCGAGAAGCGCCGCTTCCAACACGGAGCGGTTTCAAAGGAACGCCTGCGAACGCAACTTCCCGAGCAGGAAGTCAGCTACAGACGGAAGTTTCTTGAGCTGTATCAACAGGCAGAATGAAGCGTGCCTATCCGGTTTGATAACAAACCCCATAGGAGCGCGGCTGCGGTGAAAACCAGCCGCTGAATTCCCAGTACTGCTGCGGCTGGTGCTGCGCATACAGCCGCGCTCCTTCAAACGAGTCCTCTGTCGAGATCGTTCCCTGAGCAAGTATCGGCAAGTAACAAGCCGAACAAATCTCCGCCCCCAGGTCACTTCACCTGCTTCACCTTCGTCCACTTCTTCGCCTTGGCGGAAGCCAGCACGGCATCGACGACGTAATCAGTAGCGAGGCCATCCTTGAAATTCGGGCGGGCGGGTTGGCCGCTCTCAAGACCCTTGATGAACTCGACGACCTGATGAATGAAGCTGTGTTCGTAGCCAAGCTGCAAACCGGGCACCCACCAGTTGCCGCAATAGGGATGATCGCCATCGCTGACGTGGATGGATTTCCAGCCGCGCTCAATTCCCGCGTCACTGTGATCGAAAATCTGCAGGCGGTGGAGGTCATGGAGATCCCACTTGAGCGACATGTGCTCGCCATTGATTTCCAAAGTGTAGAGAGCCTTGTGCCCGCGGGCGTAACGGGTGGATTCGAAGAGGCCAAGTGAACCGTTGTTGAAATGGCAATGGAAGATGCAGGCGTCATCGATGCCGACCTTCTCGACCTTGCCGGTGAGGTTGTGTTTGCGTTCCTTGATGAACGTCTCGGTCATCGCGTTCACATCCTTGATGCCGCCGTTGAGCCACATCGCGGTATCGATGCAATGCGCGAGCAGATCACCGGTGACACCCGATCCTGCGGCCTTGACATCCAGGCGCCAGAGAGCGGTGCCACCCTGCGGGAGATCCGCGCTGATCGTCCAGTCCTGGAGGAAATTCGCGCGATAATGGAAAACCTTCCCGAGCTTGCCGGAATCGATGATGTTCTTGGCGAGCACCACGGCCGGGCAACGGCGGTAATTGTACCAAACCATGTTTGGCACCTTCGCCTTCTGGACGGCCTTGACCATTTCCTCCGCCTGCTTCGGGTTCATTGCGAGAGGCTTCTCGCAGAGAATCATCTTGCCGGCTTTGGCCGCGGCGATGGCGATCTCGGCGTGCAGGTTGTTCGGCACCGCGATGTCGATCAGGTCGATGTCGTCACGGGCGATGAGTTTCTTCCAGTCCGTCTCGACGGATGCGTAGCCCCATTTGTCAGCGAACTCGCGCGCCTTGGCTTCGTCACGGGCACAGACAGCCTGGAGCACGAGTTGATGATTTGAGGGAAAGAAATGCCCCACCTGGGAATAAGCGTTGGAGTGAGCCCGGCCCATGAAGCCGTAGCCGATTAGACCGATGCGGATTTGTTTTTTCATAGGAAAATGCGCTGCCAGCGTGATCGAAAACCCTCAACAGCGGCAAGCACGAAGTCTGTCTCCCGCAGCTGGCAGGCGCATCCACGGCAAAAAAGAAAAACAGAGCGGCCAAACAAGCCCGCTCTGTCGCGCAGTCAGAAGCGCTCGCGCGCTTCCTGGATTGATTAGTTTACGCCGCCTTTTGCAGCGCTTGTGGCATCGCCGTTGCGGGCTCACTCAAGTCACTCTCGCCCGCTCCATTCGCGGCGGAGACAAACACCTGATAGATCTGGCCCGGCTCGAGGTCCGAGATCACCAGCGTGGGGGTGGGG
>SXMN01000146.1 GCA_005777315.1 Verrucomicrobiales bacterium | reverse complement strand
CGCTTGGTGATGGCGTTCAAAAACCTCAAGCCTTGCCCTTCCTGAAGTCGCTGAACCACCGAAATTCACCAGAAATCAGATGCTCGCCATGGCCATTCAACTCTCAACTGTTTTCTCCAATGACTTTGTCACAGCCGTGACTTCTCAGATTCCGCCGTCTTTTGCTTTTGGAGCCGGGCGCACTCTGCGGTAGGCTCCGTTCATGCCCGCGACGGAGCACATTCGGAACAAGTTGAGCCAGTTGCCTCACCGGCCTGGCATTTACCTGATGAAGGATCGCTTCGGGACGGTGATTTACGTGGGCAAGGCGCGCGATCTCCGCAAGCGGGTCAGCCAGTATTTCCATCCGTCGCGCCGCATAGGCTGGGATCTCAAGCTCAACGCGCTCGTCGAGGCCATCCATGATCTGGATGTGCATGTGGTCCGCAGCGAACCCGAGGCGCTGCTGCTGGAGGGGCGATTGATCAAGGAATTCCAGCCGCGCTACAACATCAGTTTCCGCGATGACAAACGGTTCCTGATGCTCAAGGTGAACATGAACGATCCCATCCCGCGCTTCACACTCACTCGATTGCGCCAGGACGATGGCGCGGTTTATTTCGGTCCGTTCCCCCACTCATCGGCGCTTCGGGGCACGCTGATGATCGCGCGGAAGAAGTTCAATCTCCGCGGCTGCCGCCCACTCACTCCCGGCGAGCACGATTACAAGCATTGCCTCTATGGCAATCTGAAGTTTTGCACCGCGCCGTGCATCGGCAATGTCTCGCAGGATCAGTACAAACAACAGGTGCTTGCTGCGTGTGAATTTATGGAAGGCCAGACGGGCGAGATGGAACAGCAGCTCGAAGCGGAGATGCGCAAGGCCGCCGGTGCGCAGGATTATGAAAAGGCGGCGCAGTTCCGCGACGCACTCGCCGATCTCCGCACGACCACGAAGAAGACCACGCGCTTTTCCAGAACGCCGTGGAACCTTCCCGTTTCGGTCACGCCGGATCAGGACAATGCGGAGCTGGCGCGCGTTCTCGGCCTCGCGGCCCCTCCCGAACGCATCGAAGGATTCGACATCTCGAACATCAGCGGCACGCTGAAGGTCGCGTCTGTGGTGGCGTTCAGACATGGCCGGCCTGATCGCGCGAATTATCGGCGGATGCGCATCCAGTCGGTCAAAGGCCAGGACGATTTTGCGTGCATGGCGGAAGCGGTGCGGCGGCGCTACACCCGCCTGCTCCGTGAAGCGGCGGCAATCCCAGGAAAAACGCCCGCTGAAAGGAATGCTCCGCTCGATGAAGATGCGAGGGCCATTCCCGGCGAATTGCGCAAGATGATGAATGATCCCGCAGAGTCTGCCGCGCTCAGGGCAAATTCAGCTCGATCTCGCGCCTCGTCACCATTGGCGCTCCCTGACCTGATCGTCGTCGATGGTGGCAAGGGCCAGCTCGGGGCGGCTTGCGCTGAACTCGCGGAGTTGAAACTCAGCCATGTCGCGATCATCGGCCTGGCGAAAGAGTTCGAGGAAATCTACCGCCCCGGCGAATCCGAACCGCTGCGCCTGAATCAGGATAACAGCGCTCTCAAGCTGCTTCAGCGGATCCGCGATGAATCGCACCGTGTCGCGAACTCCTACAACGCGCAGCTCCGGCTCCGCAAAATCTCGGAGAGCATCCTCGACGAATTCCCCGGCATCGGAGAACAGCGCAAGGCGGCGTTGCTGAAGAAATTTGGTTCCATCCAGCGGCTGCGCCTCGCGACGCTTGAACAAATTGCCGAAGTTCCAGGATTTGGCGGCAAGTCTGCGGCGGACCTGAAGGTGTTTCTTGAAGCACGTTCGCGCACGGAACCTCTCATCGAATCTCAGGAGATTGTCGCAGGACCGAATTGTCCGGATGAATGATGATATATCAATCGTTGCGCAATCTCAAAAACTGAACCCATGATCGCCGGGTGGCAATGTTTGGAACTTTACTCGTTAGCCAGCGCATCCGGCGGAAGCAGCAATGATCTTTCGAGCCCGTCAATTTGAATTCCGGTTCCCCCGCCCTGCCCTCCTAATGGGTATTGTCAACGTGACGCCGGATTCCTTTTCGGATGGTGGCGCATTCTTCAATCCACAAGCAGCTGTCGATCACGCTCTTCGGCTCGAAGCGGAAGGCGCGGAGATCATCGACATCGGCGGTGAATCCACGCGTCCGAATGCCACGCCGGTTTCCGAACAGGAAGAGCTCCGGCGCGTTTTGCCAGTGATCGAAGCGCTGTCGGGCCGACTGAAAGTTCCAATCTCGATCGACACTCAGAAGCCCGCAGTCGCTCGCGCCGCCCTTGTGGCCGGAGCGAGCATCATCAACGACATCGGGGCAAACCGGACCGATCCGTCGATGTGGCGCCTGGCGTCAGGCACCGGCGCCGGATATGTCGCGATGCACATGCAGGGGACGCCGGCCACGATGCAATTGAACCCATGTTATGCTGACGTGACCCGAGAGGTCTGTTCCTTCTTCGAGGAACGAATGTCAAAGCTCACGGAGGCGGGCGTTATGCCGGAGCAGATGATATTGGATGTTGGAATCGGCTTCGGAAAGACGATAGAACACAATTTGGAGTTGCTGCGCCACTTGAAGGCTTTTAGAAGATTCGAGCGCCCATTGCTGCTGGGAGTTTCGCGAAAGTCTTTTCTGGGCCGTATCACCGGCGGTGCGGATGTTGCCGGACGTTTGCCGGCGGCAATGGCGTGTGTCTGTTGGGCGGTGCAACAAGGTGTTCAAATCGTCCGCACACACGATGTTGTGGAAACTCTCGATGCGGTTCGAACAACGGAGCGATTGCTGGCGGGTTAAATTTGATGGATCTGAACGTGCAGATGCTGTGGAGGTTCATGGTCGAGGTCACCACCCTGACCGTGGTGCTCTATTACACCTTCATGTTCCTGAGGGGCACCCGCGGATGGCCTGTCGTGATTGGCTTCACACTTCTGCTCGCGGTCACGGTGTTGACGCGGGTCTTCAAACTCGAAGTGCTTTATTTCGTGCTCCAGTACTTCATGACCGTGCTGGCCATTGCCGTCCTGGTCATCTTCCAGCCGGAGCTGCGCCGGATGCTGGCAGAATTGGGAAATCTTCCACTGTTCAACACGGCACACGAACAGCGGGAGAACATTGAAGTGATCGTCAAGACTGCTGAACGCCTCACGGAAGCCCGTATCGGCGCTCTCATCGCCATTGAACAATCCATCCAGCTTCAGGACGCCGTTGAATCGGGCATCGTGGTCAACTGCGAAGCCACGCCCGAAATGCTGGAAACCATTTTCTTTCCAAACAACGCCATTCATGACGGCGGAGTGATCATCAAGGGGGACAAGATTACCTACGCCGCGTGCATCTTTCCGCTGACCCAGAGGCAGGATCTGAACAAGTCCCTGGGAACACGACACCGCGCGGCGATCGGATTGAGTGATGAAACGGACGCCGTAGTCGTGGCGCTCTCCGAGGAAACAGGATCGATCTCCTACGCCTACAAAGGGCAGTTTGTCCGGGGATTGAGCATCGAGGAACTTCGCGCGTTCCTGACCTCCGTGCTGGTGACCGGCAACAAATCACAGGGGCTTCTGGAGCGGCTGCGCACCTGGAAACAAGGCCGGGAAGCCGCGCCACCCTCCGCCGCCCCCGCGCCCCAAACCATGCTTAACAAGTGATGGCATGGCGTGATTACATCGTGGAGAATCTCCGCTGGAAGCTGGCGGCCCTCGTACTCGCCGTTTTCGCGTGGTTCGCCATCGAACTGTCGATTTGGAACGACCCCGCTCGAGGGCTCACGAAGATTGTACCCGGCCAGACTGTCGCGGTGCTTCTGGTGCCGGGTGATTCACGGACTTTCCGCATTGATCCACCGACGGTCGATGTGGTACTTCGATCCACGGCGGCAGGCATGAGAAATCTCGAACGACAACGACTGGCCGTGTTCGTCAACCTGACGGAAGCGCCAAATGTTCCGGGGTTAACCCGTGTGGTGCTCGTGAATGCGGCCGACGAAGTGGAAGTGCTGCGGGTTGAACCCAAGGCCGTGTTCGTAGAGCCAATCGGACCCAACAAACAAGCGGCAGCAGCCGCACAGAACAAACCATGAGTGGATCCAAGAAAATCTTCGGCACGGATGGCGTGCGCGGAACGGCAAACATCGAACCCGTGACAGCCGAGACCGCTCTGAAACTGGGGCGCGCCGCGGCTCATGTCTTCAAGAGTCTCCACCCTGCCCGCGCCCGCGGACGGCACAAGATCGTCATCGGAAAAGACACCCGACTGTCCGGTTACATGCTCGAAAACGCGCTCTCGTCCGGAATCCTCTCGATGGGTGTGGATGTGCTGTTCATCGGTCCGCTGCCAACTCCTGGTGTCGCCTATGCGACGCGCAGCCTGCGGGCGGATGCAGGCATTGTCATCACCGCCTCTCACAATCCGTATGATGACAATGGCATAAAGTTCTTTCGCGCCGACGGCTATAAACTCGACGACAACATCGAAGGCCGGATCGAACAACTGGTCTTCAGCGGAGATATCGAGACGATCCGCCCGACAGCCGGCGAGATTGGAAAAGCGGTTCGCATCGACGACGCCCTCGGGCGCTACATCGAATTTGCCAAGGCATCCTTCCCGAAGGGACTCACGCTTGAAGGCATGCGCATCGTTCTGGATTGCGCGCATGGAGCAGCTTACAAGGCGTCCCCATGCGTCCTGAGAGAGCTGGGGGCCGAGGTGATCGTTTTCGGCAATCAACCGGACGGCACCAACATCAATCAGGACTGTGGATCGATGCACCCCGGGCAGATTTGCCAGAAGGTTCACGAGTTCCGCGCCGATATTGGGATAGCCCACGACGGGGATGCAGACCGCGTTCTTCTTTGCGACGAATCAGGGAACCTGATCGATGGCGATGACATTCTGGCGATCTCAGCACTGGGAATGCTCGATCAAGGCCGGCTCAACCACAAGACACTCGTCGCCACCGTCATGAGCAATGCCGGCCTGGATGTCGCCGTCAACGCCGCCGGTGGCAAAGTGGTCCGCACCGCCGTCGGCGACAAAAACGTGATCGATGAAATGCTCAGGCACGGATACAATCTGGGCGGCGAACAGAGCGGCCATTTGATATTTGCCGAATACAGCTCGACGGGTGACGGCCTTATCGCAGCCTTGCAGGTTCTGCAAATGATGAAGACTCGCGAACTGCCACTCTCGAAACTTTCACAATGCTGGACTCGATATCCGCAGCTCGTCACCAACGTCAAGGTCCGGGAGAAAAAGCCCTTCGATCAGCTCGCAGGCGTCCAGGATCTCGTCGCAAAGGCTGAAGCCGCGGTTAAGCCCGATGGCGGACGGGTGTTGCTCCGCTACTCCGGAACGGAACCCAAGGCGCGGCTGCTCATCGAGGGCCGCGATCAGACCGTGCTGGAACACTGGAGCAGGCAAATCTGCGAAGCGATCAAGAAGCAGGTGGGAGCCTAAGAAAAAAAGAGGCCGATCACATGCCAGCTCGCTGGAGATGAATCATCGCTGACCGGCGATCGCTTTTAATCGAGCGCTCTGACACGAACCTCACTGAGGAGCATCAGGGATTTTCTGGCAGTGCCGTACGCTGATCCGCCGAATGCAGCAACGGTCTCGCCATGACCGCGTTACTTGAAGTATCGTTTCGGTCGTGAACCACCATGTTACCCCTGCCCTGCTCCCCCGATCCCAGCTCGGGCCGGCAGCAGCATTTATGGCGTTGTTCGACTGCATCGAGGAAGTGCAGTTTTGGGTGAAAGATCACGAAGGTCGCTACCGGGCAATGAATCGTGCCTGCCTGCTCAACTACTCGCTTTCGTCGTTCGCCGAGGCGGAGGGAAAGACGGACTTCGACCTTTCGCCCGCGCACATCGCCACGCAGTTCCGCCTCGACGATGAGCGGGTGCTCAAGGGCGCGACGATTGTAAATCGCGTGGAGCTTGTGGGGCGTTTTGATCACACCGCCGTCTGGTGCGTGACGGACAAGGTGCCGCTTCGCAACTCGCGCGGACGCATCGTGGGCACGGCGGGTGTGGCGCGGCCACTGGCTAAGGACGTCGAACTCCCCGCTACGGCGGACGCGACGCTGGCGCGTGCGGTGTCATTTCTGCGCAAGCACCTCGCGGAGCCGCTGAATAATGCGACGCTGGCGCGGCACGCCGGTTTGTCGGTGCGCGTGCTGGAGCGCCGGTTTCGCGAGGCGTTTCAGCTCGCGCCGCAGCAGTATCTCCGTCGGGTGCGTGTGCGACTCGCCTGTCATCCGCTGGTTTATTCAGAACGGACGCTGGCCGACATCGCCGCCGCACATGGCTTTTGCGATCAAAGCCACTTTGGCCGTGAGTTCCGGCGCGAAACCGCGATGACCCCACGCGAGTATCGTGAACGCTTCCGGACCCGTTCCGGAGCGTGACGCGATTCTTCCAAAACTTGACGCTGGCGCTCTATTCTTGCGATCAGGTTCTGGGGCATGGTCGCGATATGCACGAAGCACAAAACCAATTTACCCATCGAATGTACGAGCCAGCCGTTGTTACGCACCCCAAGGCACTCCGGACAAATCGCCGTCAAGCCTTTACGCTCATCGAACTTCTTGTTGTCATCGCGATCATCGCGATCCTTGCCGGAATGCTTTTGCCTGCGCTCAGCCAGGCCAAAGCAAAGGCACACCGTGTCAATTGCCTGAGCAATTTGCGGCAAGTGGGAATTTCCGTGCAAATGTACGCGGGCGATAACCGGGACTTCGTGCCCATGCACACTGAAGCCGGCACATGGCTGTGGGACGTCAAGAAAGAAACCGCGAACGCATTGATCGATTCCTCGTCCGCCACCACCACCAGTTCGGCCAGCCGGCGCAAAATCCTCTACTGCCCCGGTGTCGCCTCCACCGTGAAATACGACAACGATACGCTCTGGAACCGCGGCACCGATGCGATCATCGGCTACTCCTGGCTCGGCCGACGTGCCGGGCAAGGTGGGCAGGGTGAGACGAACTTGAACGGCGGCCGGCTCCAGTACGGCAAGCGGTTTGTCAGTAGCTTGACCGACACGGGCACGAACTCGCCCACGGAGATGGAGTTGACCGCAGATGCAATCCCTTCGATTAGCACAAATAATTTCAACGCGCCCAGCGACAGCATGGGCATGGGGAAAACGCCTACCAAGGCGGGCCACATGCAAAACAACCGGCCCGCCGGCGGCAACATCCTGTTCGTGGATGGGCATGTTGCCTGGCGTCGCTTTGGTGATATGCGCGACTCTTACCTCACCAACCAACGTGACGTACGCTTTTGGTTTTAGTCCTTCCGGATGCTGGAAGCAGAGCGATTCGGCGTGTGCGAATCCTCAGCGATATCCTTGTTTATCGCCTGGCATGCGGCGAGGCAATTGAACGCGCCAGCGCGCGGCTCATCCCCCTCGCCGCGCACACGGTGACAACAGAGGGTGGCGCCTCAGGTTCATGCGATTCTCATTGATCAACAGTTTGCAATGTATGAAATCAGGCTTCGCATGAGCACACCCTTGAAGTCCTGCGACGTCGTGGTCGTCGGTGCCGGTCCAACCGGCGCGCTGGTGGCGGAACGGATGGCGGCACAGGGATTGTCCGTCGTGGTTCTCGAGGCTGGGCAAAGGTTCGGCCGGAACAACGCACTGCCCAACTCCGAGACGAACGCGGGCAAGATCATGTGGTCGGAGCCGCGCAACCACGTCGGGAACGATTTTGTCATTCCGAAAGCGGGCCTGGGCGTGGGTGGCGGCACCCTGCCGTGGCTCGGGGTGATGCCGCGTTTTCATCGCGAAGATTTCCGCACCCACTCGACGGAGGGTGTCGGTGCGGACTGGCCCATCGCCTATGACGACCTGCGTCCGCACTATGAAAAGGTTGAACGTGAGTTCGGGCTGGCGGGCGAGTGCGGGCCGTTCGCACCGGAGCCGTATTCGCTGCCCATGCCGCCGCATCGATTGAACTGGCATGGCCAAGTGCTCGCCCGCGGCGCGCGCAAACTCGGCGCGCATCCTTTCGCGCCACCGATCGCGATCAACTCACAGGAGCACGATGGACGGCCCGCGTGTATCTATTGCGGCTGGTGCGCGTCCGGTTGTCCGACGGAGGCAAAGGCCACGGCGGCGAATACTCATCTGGCGAAAGCCGAACGCCTCGGCGCACGCGTGATCAGCGATGCCTTCGTGCATCGGGTGAACTACGACGCGGCGCGCGGTCGCGCAACCGGCGTGGAGTATCTCGATTCGCAGCGTCGCGAGCATCGTGTCGATGCGAAGGTCGTCGTGCTGACCGCGCACGCGATTGAGACGCCACGGCTGCTCTTGATGTCATTGAGCAGCGCCTTTCCTGATGGCCTCGGCAACTCCAGCGGACTGGTGGGCAAGAACTTCATGAGCCACCCGACGTGGCAGGTTTTCGGCACGTTCGAGGAACCGGTGAATGCGTTCAAAGGAATGCAGATGGGCCACGTGATGGTGCAGGATTTTTACAAGCCCAGCGCCGCCAACGACTATGCGCGTGGCTTCATTCTGCTGAGCTACATGATGACGCCGGTGACCTTTGGCAATCTCAGCGGCCTGATGTTCGGCCAGGAGCTGAAGGATTTCCTTCACGAGTATGCACATACCGCCGCCTGGTGGGCGCACGCGGAAGGTTTGCCCGACGTGCGCAACACGATCACGCTCGATCCCGAACTGCGTGATGCCCGTGGCCTTCCGGTGGCTCACGTCTCCTACGAGTGGTGCGACAACGATGTGAAAGTCGCTGCCGCCGCTCGCGACAAGGCTGCGGAGATGTTGGCTGCGTCTGGCGCGAGGAAAGTCCACATCGGCCTGAACTACGGCGCCCACGCGATGGGCTCATGCCGAATGGGCAAAGACCCGCAGACCTCAGTGGTGAATGAGTTCTGCCAGTCCCACGACGTCAATAACCTCTTCATCTGCGACACCAGCGTCTTCGTCACTGGTTCTGGTGTGAATCCAACCCTGACGGCGATGGCCATCGCCGACCGTGCGGCGGGACATCTCATCGGATGCGGGAGGAAGGGGGAGCTATGATCGCGCCCTCAAATCGAGAGGACCAATCCCTCTGCCTGAGCGAGCAACTTTTGATTGTTGTCAAAGGTCAGAAACCCCGTAGCGCCCAGATGCAGTGCGGTGGCGACATGCAGAATGTCAGCCAACCGATGTCCGCTCTGCTCGGTGTAGCAGGCGCTCAGGTTTTCGGCGAGTTGATGCACGTCCGACCAGTCCACTGGGAGCACCTCAATCTCCTTGGACGCGAGGTCGGCCTGCACCGATTGCAACATCCGAGTCGCATCGTGCTTGAGGTAACCTTTGGTTCGATCCTTGGCATGGAGTCTGGCTTGAAGCCGCACGGATTGGCGAAACTCCAAGAGCAGCAGACTGGATACAGGAAGCGGCCCCGTCAGCGCATGCATGTAGGCGACCACACGTGGGGAATGCACCTGCTGCCGGTAGAGCGAGCAAAGAAAGGATGTATCAGGAAAAGCGATCATCCTTCTTCTCCATCCAATTCTGCTTCGCGCATCGCGATGACCTCGGTTTCACTGAATACGCGGTCACCCCAAATTGCCTTCAGTCGTCCAGCAAAGTCGGTTTTCTTTGACGTTTTGCGCTTCGTTCGAGGCATCGCGGTGAGCATTGCGATGGGCTCACCGCGCTTTTCAATGCACACGGATTCACCATCACTGAGCCATGCCTCAAGCACGGCAAAGTTGTTCCGAAGGTCTCTGACTGTCGCTGTTTTCATGTGGACATATTGCGTCCACGTCGTGTCTTTGTCAAACACCTGAGCTATGACCGAGACGCCGATCACTCTCACGGATATCGCTACGCTGGCTGCACTGGCAAATGGGATAATCCCCACCGATGAGCGCGACGCGGGCGCGGCAGCGGTTCACGCCGGGCCGGGGATCGCTGAGCGGATGCGCCGCAGCCCGTATGCGCCGGTCTATGTCGATGGTCTGAAGGCGGCGCATGATCTCGCGAAGTCAATGTTCGGCAAAGCGGTGACTGAGTTGGATGCCGTACAGATGCACGAACTGCTCACCAGCTTGCGGGCGCAGTCACCGGCATTCTTCCGCCAGCTTCGCGCCGACGTGTGCGCGCTTTACCTCAGCGACGCGGGCGTATGGCAGCGCATCGGTTTCCCCGGACCCTCCACCGACACCGGCGGCTATCCTGACTTTGATCAACCCCAACTTTGACTCACCATGATGACTGTCCCTGAACTCTTGCCTGCGACGCGGACCTTTCTGGCCAAGCCCGCCAAGATGCTCATCGGCGGCCAATGGCCGGAGGCTTCCAGCGGTGAGACGTTGCCCTCGATTGATCCAGCAACGGGCAAGGTGCTTGGAGTGTTTCCGTCCGGCACCGCGACTGATGCGGATGAAGCCGTGCGGGCCGCGCGCCGAGCGTTCCCGGCCTGGAAGAAGGTCACGCCGTATGATCGCGGACGCCTGCTGCAAAAGGCCGCCGCACTCATCGAGAAGCACGGCGATGAACTCGCGGAACTCATCACGCTCGAAAACGGCAAGCCACTTTGGGAAGCGAAGAAGGAAGTCGGCACCGCCGTAAGCTGGACCGAATACTACGCGGGTTGGACCACCAAGCTGCTCGGCGACACCATCCCGCTCTCGCTGCCCGGCCAGTTCCTCAACTACACCACGCGCGAGCCACTCGGAGTTGTTGTCGGTATCACGCCGCCGAATTACCCGCTCACCATGCCGCTCTACAAAGCGGCTCCTGCGCTTGCGACGGGCAACACGATCATCCTCAAGCCATCCGAGGACACCTCGCTTGTCGCCCTGCGGCTTGGTGAAATCTTTTCGGAAGCCGGCTTCCCCGATGGCGTGTTCAACATTGTCACCGGTCTCGGCGAAACGGTCGGCACGGCCTTCGCGAACCACCCGGACGTGGACAAGATCACCTTCACCGGCAGCACCGAGGTCGGGCGCGCGCTCGTGCGGGCCAGTGCGGGCAACCTGAAAAAGGTGTCGCTCGAACTCGGCGGCAAGTCGCCGAACATCGTCTTCGGTGATGCCGACCTCGAAGCCGCGCTCAAAGGCGTGTTCATGGGCATCTTCTTTTGCCAGGGCGAGATCTGCTCCGCTGGTTCGCGGCTGTTCGTCGAGCGCGGCATCCATGATGAGTTCGTCGCACGCCTTGCCGACATGGCGCGGAGCGTGAAGCTCGGTCACGGGCTCAGCGCGGAGACGAAAATGGGACCGCTCGTTTCCAAGGCGCAGCAGGAGCGCGTGCTCGGCTACATCGACATCGGTGCGAGCGAGAAGGCACAGGCGCTCGCCGGTGGCAAAGCCGGCACGGGAGCACTCGCAGACGGCTTCTTCGTCGAGCCCACCGTCTTCAGCGGCGTGCACAATCAGATGCGCATCGCGCAGGAGGAAATTTTCGGCCCCGTCGTCTGCGCGATTCCGTTCGACGATCTGCCCGACGCGATTGCGAAGGGCAACGACTCACCCTTCGGCCTGGCTGCCGGCGTGTGGACGCGTGACATCCGCAAAGCCCACCAGGCCGCAGCCGCGCTCGAGGCCGGGACGGTGTGGGTGAACTGCTACAACGCCTTCGACAACGCCTCGCCGTGGGGCGGCTTCAAGCAAAGCGGCTGGGGCCGTGAGAAAGGTCCGTATGGCCTCGACCTCTTCACCCAGATCAAATCCGTCATCATCAACTTCACCTGATCTTCTGGAATCATGATCCCCTCGCCAAAACCAACTGCCGGCAGCGGCTCACCCTCCGTTCCGGTGCCTCTATCCGCGCTCTTCACCAATCGTGATATTGGTTCGCCTCAGTTGGCTGGCGCCGCGAAGCCGGTTGAAAAGGGTTGGGACATAACCGCGGGCGGCGCGGACATTTGGAACCGAGCCGACCAGTTTCATTTCATCTTCCGGGAAATGTCCGGCGACTTCGACGTCGCGGTCCGGGTCGAGAGTTTCACTCCGGCTCATCTGTATTCCAAGGCGGGCTTGATGATTCGCGAGAGTCTGGATGCCGACAGTGCTCACCTGATGTTTTTGGTTTTCTCGAGCGATGCGCCCCGGAACAACAATCTCGGTGCGTATGAAATTCAATTTCGCACGGCGGCGGGAGCAGATTGTCAGGGGATTTATCCCGCGGTCAGGCCGCCGGCCCCACCGGAATTCCCCGCTGCTTATCCCAACTCGTGGCTGCGAGTGGCTCGACACGGGAACCAGTTCTCGGCGTTCGCATCCACCGATGGAAAGACATGGAGACTGTTTGGAGGACAGGTTCTGCCGCTGGCCAGCAAGGTCAAGGTGGGCGCCGCTCTGACATCACATAACCCAGAGGTCGCAGCTCATGCCACCTTTCGCGACTACACCGAAGCCAATTGAGCCGACCAGCCGATTATGAAACGAATCAAACTCGCTCCGCACGGCCCGGCATTGTCGCGCATGGTGTATGGCACCTGGCGGATGCTCGACACGAAGCCGACCGCGCAGGAAATCAACCGCCGCCTTCACGCCTGCCTTGAGCTTGGCATCACGACCCTTGATACGGCGGAGATTTATGGCCTCTACGAGGTGGAGCAAGTTCTCGGTGCGGCGCTCGCCTTGTCGCCGGGACTGCGGGACAAATTCGAGCTCATTACCAAAGCCGGCATCTATGTGCCTTGCTCCTACCATCCCGAACGTCGCACGGCGCATTACAACGCCACGGCCTCGCGCCTCCTCAAGAGTGTCGAAAAATCCCTGCGTTTCCTGGGCACCGATCAGGTCGAACTGTTTCTCGTCCATCGCCCCGACTGGCTGACGCGCGCCGATGACACGGCTGCGGGATTGAACGAGTTATTGCGCACCGGCAAGATTCGCGCGGCGGGTGTGTCCAACTACAGCGCTTCGCAATTTGATCTGCTGAACGCCCGCATGGAACAGCCGCTCGTGACAAACCAGATTGAGTTTCATCTGTTGCACCCGGAGCCAATCAACGACGGCACACTTCATCAGTGCGAAAAACTCGGCGTGCTGCCGATGGCCTGGAGTCCGCTGGCCGGCGGGCGAATCTTTGATTCCAGCAATCCCGCCGCCGCGCGCCTGGCTGAGGCAGCGAAAAGCATGTCTGCCCGCTACAACGGCGCGACGCTGGAACAGTTGGCCTACGCTTGGATTCTGGCGCACCCGAGTCAGCCGCTGCCGGTCATCGGCACCAACAAACTCGAACGCCTGCAATCCGCAGCGCAAGCCGACGCCATCGTGTTGGAACGTGAAGACTGGTATGCGCTCTGGGAAGCGGCGCAAGGCCGCAGAATTCCGTGAGGCATGATTGGCATGATCCAAACCAAGCGCAGGCGGAGAAATCTATTCTGACAAACTCAACCATGAATTCCTGGAATGATGACCACGTTGCTAAAGCCAAAAGCCAGGCAGTCTTCACTGATTGCGCTTACATTATTGACTCTCAGCATTACCGCGCCCCGGGCTGATTCAGCCACCACCCTCTCTGCCACCGCGAGGGCGGATATTGTCGAACTCTCCATGTCCGATCCGGCTCGTTGGGTTATGGACACCGTCCATTTGGGAACGAAGCAGGTGAAGATCACCTATGACGCCGCCGATCAGGCCGCAGTGATGACCCCTACCTGGTCCCTGAGTGACCGTGAGTCCAGTGATGTTGGCGTCCGAAACATTGAAAACGGTCGTCTGCAACTTTACCAACTGGTTGACGCGAAGGACTGCAGCCAGTCGGTCAGTAGTTTCGAGATCAGCATGCCCCAGGAATACATCGCTGAAGGCAAACTGGAACTGGTCTTTGCGCTGCAAGCCGGAGCCAAGGGTGATTACCTGTTCAACGGGCGAACCTTCACGATGGCTGAATTTGTCGGCAATGGCGGCCAGTACAAGAAATTGACCGTCAGCGCGCCGGACTACCATGAACCTTTGGAGAAACTCCGAGCCATTGAACGGGTCAGCTTCATTTTCGAACGTAAGGGCTCCACAATTTCAGCACCCATCAAGATCCGCCACGTCGCGATTGACCTGAACACCGCGAAAATCATTCCTCCAGCCAAAGTGGTGCGCGTCAAGAACCCGAAGTCCCTCTATGAATTCACCTACACCACGCAGGCGAATATCGATGGTCTCACGGCGCGGGTGTCCGCGGAGAGCATGGATATCACCCGGCGCGTCAATGATGCCAAGGACGGCGTGGCGCTGATTCCCCAATGGAAACCCGGGCAGATTCCCGCCGGGCATTCCGGCAGTGTCACGCTGGTTCAGCCTCTCGGCGCGATCAACGATTTTCAACGCTTTGAAGCGGAGTATGTGCTGAACATCCCGAAGGCATATTTCGACGAGGGGAAACTTGATCTTTGGATCTTCATCCAGGCTGGGGAACCGGGCTATCACCGGTGGAGCGGCACGCCGCGACCGCTGACAGCGTTTGCGGATAAGGCGGGACAAGACGTCGTCCTGACGGTGACGCAGGAGGATTTCCGCCAGGGCAAGCAACGCAATCAAATCGAGCTGATGGGATTGCAGCTCAACCGCAATGGCTCAACCGTCACGGAGCCCATCATGCTGAAACGCATCACCATCAAACTGCCGGTGGACGATCAGGCCCGGAAAGCAACCAGCGCAGCGCCCGCTCCGACGACAGCGGCGGCGGTGACGGCACCGAGCGCCGCGTTCGTTTGGAAAGGGGATTGTTCCAGTGAAGCCACGTTCGTGGGTTCCCAGCATCCGACAATTCCGGGTCACTATGAATACCTGCCTGACCCGAAGGAGCCTGTGCGCGGACTCATCTTCGCCGGTCATCTCACGCCCGAGTTCACAACGACCGACCCCGAGAAGTTCCACCTGCATCCGGACATCTATTTCGACCGCTTCATTCCCGGCAGCATCACCGTCAGTTTCGATGTCAAGGTGGACGACCTCGCACCGTCGGAGCTGGGGCCCTATGGCAACAACGCGTGGTTGAACCTGGTGACCTTGTTTGATGAAACCACCGTTGCCGGCGGAAAGAGCTTTCATCCCTCGGCGATGGTGAATCTCGTGGGGACGCCGGGAACCTATCGACTGCAGGCCTACTCGATCGATGCGGCGGGCGCCGGCATGTTCTATGAAAAGATCGAGAGTGGTCCGGTGTTTCCCCCGGGCAAGTGGGTAACGGTGCGCCTGGAGGTGGACGTCAAAACGAAACAAGTCCATGTTTACCAGGACAAAGCGTTGGCCTCGACCGGGCCTTACCAGGGCGAGCCGGGTTTGGCCGGGGCGCACATGGGCCTCTACGCCAACCGTAAGATGACACGGGCGACCGTGTTCAACGACGACATCACCATCACCGTCGGGGAATGATTTTACCCAAGATGAATCGGCTCCAATCCAAACGCGCACTGGTCACCGGCGGTGGTCAGGGACTCGGACGGGCCATCGTTGAAGAACTGCTGAGCCAGGGCTGCGATGTGGCCATTCATTATCACAAGAGTTCCGAGGGCGCCGAGGCGGTGAAACAAGCGGCTCCGACCGGCGTGCGCGCGCAGTGTTTCGCGGCCGACCTGACCAACGACACCGCCGCGCGGGAGTTGGTCGATCGCGCCGTCATCTTTCTGGGCGGACTGGATATTTTGGTGAACAACGCCGGAGACCTGATCGGCCGTCGCAAGATCGAAGACCTGGACCTCGCGTTCTGGCAGCGCATCATCGCCGTGAATCTCACCAGCACGATGCTGGTCATCCAACACGCGGTGCCGCATCTCGCTGCCGCGCAGCAGAGCAGCATCGTGAACCTCGCATCGCTGGCTGGGCGCATGGGAGGACACGCGGGTGCGCTGGCCTATTCTGCGGCCAAAGGCGCCGTGCTCACCTGGACCCGTTCGCTGGCCAAAGAACTCGGGCCGCGCGGCATCCGGGTCAACGCCGTGGCACCGGGTTTGATTCTCGGCACCTCTTTCCACAATACGCATACCACGGCAGAAGCCGCGGCGGCAACCATTGCGGGCATTCCGCTGGGCCGCGCCGGCACGCCGGCGGATGTCGCGCGCGCCGTGGCTTTCCTCGCCAGCGAAGGCGACGGATTTATCACGGGAGCAACGATGGATATAAATGGGGGAGTCTTTGGTTCCTGAACTGATCATTGCACTGTTCCAATCTAAACCGGTGGATCTCTGGAAGCGCGTTAATCACCTCGCTGCACAGGGCTTCAAATTCACGAGCCCAATGCTCTGACCCAGGCCGCCTAAAACTCCGATTCCCTCGCGCCAAGATTTCTGTTCAACTCCCAACCACCATGAAATTCACTCCGCTTCTGATCGTCTCACTGGCCGCCCTGCCGCTGCACGCGGCCAGTGTCAGCTTCAAAAAGCAAACCCTCACGACCGAGTTCGTCGCCGAGGGCTGCGCCTTGGCCGACTTCGACCATGACGGCCACATGGATATCACCGCCGGTTGCTCCATCTGGTACGGCCCGGACTTTGCGCGGCGCGCGAACTTCACTCCGCCAAGCGTGAACGCAAGCGGGCCGACGAAGACGCCTTATGATCCGGCGAAAGGGTACTCCGATTATTTCCTGGCGTACGCACATGACTTCAATGGCGACTCGTGGGCGGACATCCTCGTTTATGGCCTGCCGGGTGAACCGGCGCTCGTTTACATCAATCCGAAGGGCAGGGCTGGGAACTGGGAGAAGCACGCCATCTTCGACGTGGCGGATGGCGAGTCGCCGGACTTGAAGGACATCAATGGCGACGGCAAACCGGAGTTGCTCGTGCATTCCAGCAACGCGAACAAGCCGCCCGCCGCGCAAGGCAAGGGCGGTGGGCAGCTTGGCTACGCGGAGATTGATTGGGCGAATCCTCTCAGCAAAGCGCGCTTCCGTCCCATCACACCCAAGTCGCCGGCGAACGATGAGAAATATTTCCGCTACACCCACGGCTACGGCGCGGGCGACGTGAACGGCGACGGACGCGTGGATGTTCTCACCAAGGATGGCTGGTTCGAGCAGCCGGCGAGCACCAAGCAGGACAAGGACTGGGTGTTTCATCCCGGCCCCTTCGGTCCAACGGGCGCGCGCGGTGGTGCGCACATGTACGTCTATGACGTGAATGGCGATGGACGGAACGATGTCATCACCAGCTACGACGCCCATGGCTTTGGGCTCGGCTGGTTCGAACGGAAGACCGACGGCAGCTTCATCGAGCACAAGTTCATGGGCACCACGCCGGAGGAGAACAAGCAGGGCGTGAAATTCAGCCAGCTCCACGCGATGCGCCTGGTGGATATGGATGGCGACGGCGTGATGGACCTCGTCACCGGCAAGCGGCGTTGGGCGCATGGACCTTCAGCGGACGCGGAGCCGGCTGCCGCGCCGGTGCTCTACTGGTTCCAGCTCAAACGTGATGGCAAGGGCGGCGCGGAGTTCATCCCGCATCGCATCGACGACGACAGCGGCGTCGGCACGCAAGTCACCACCGGCGATCTTAACAAGGACGGCAAGCCCGACGTCATCGTGGCCAACAAGAAGGGCGTGTTTGTCTTCACGCAGCAGTAGGAGCAAGGAGAGCCATGAGACAGGGCTTCCGCATGATCAGCTTTTTGCTGCTGCTTCAAGCTGCCTGCGTAAGCGCTGCTGAACCACACCGCCTCACGGTGGACTTCGCAGCGGCGCAGGGCGAACTGCGCGCGTTGCACGGTATCAACAAAGGCCCGCTCAGCGCGAATGGCCTCATTGACTTGACCGAGGCGCACCAGCGACTTCGCGTGCCTTCGACCCGGCTGCACGATTGCCATCATCCCAACCCCGCCATCGTGGATGTGCATGCGGTGTTTCCCAACCCGGAGGCCGATCCGTCCCTGCCGGCGAGCTACGATTTCCGTGCGACGGATGAATACATCGCCGCCATTCGCGCCACCGGCGCGGAGATCATCTACCGGCTCGGCGAGAGCATCGAGCATCAGACCGTGAAGCGTCATGTGCATCCGCCGCGCGATCCGGCGCGCTGGGCGGCGGTATGCGCCGGCATCGTGCGCCACTACAACGAGGGCTGGGCCAGCGGCTTTCGTTTTGGCATCCGGTATTGGGAAATCTGGAACGAGCCGGAGAATCGCCCCGTGATGTGGACCGGCACCGATGCGCAGTTCCTCGAGTTGTATCGCGTGACCGCTCGTGCGCTGCGCAAGGAATTTCCCGGCATCAAAATTGGCGGCGCTGGTTTCGGCTACTATGGCAAGTTTCATGGCACGGAGTTGAAGCCATCGGAGTTCTGCGCCGCGTTCCTCGACCTCTGCCGGAGTGAAAAGCTGCCTTTGGATTTCTTCTCGTGGCATTGTTACACCGACAATCCTTCCGAACTCGCCGCGCGCGCCCGCGCCGTGCGCCGCGTGCTCGACGCGCGTGGCTTCACGCAAACCGAAAGCCATCTTAACGAGTGGAATTATCTGCCCGGTAACTCATGGGACGTGCTGTCACGCAAGGCGACGCCCGAAACGCGCCAACGCGCCGCCGACCAGATGGCCGGCGCGCCCGGCGGAACATTCCTCGTCGCGGGACTGCTTGAGTTGCAAGATGCGCCAGTGGACGTGTGCAATTTCTACCATGGCGAGACTGGCGGGTTCGGCCTCTTCACTGAAGTGGGCGCGTCCACGCGCAATTACCACGCGATGCTCGCCTTCGCCCAATTGCTCGACACGCCGCGCCGCGTCCGCACCACCGGAGCCGTGTCCGGCCAGTTGGCCCTTGCCGCCGGAATCCGAGCCGGGGATCCGAAGGCCGCTGTGCTGGTGGCCAATCTGTCCGGTGGGGAAGAGATGCGGCTGTCGTTCACTAATCTGCCGTGGGCGGGGAACACTGCGGTCGAGCTGCGCATTGTCGATGATCAGCACGCGTTCGAACTCCGCCCTGGCGCGGCGCTGACCGGTTCGGAGCTTACCTTCAAACTTCTGCCGCCCTCCGTCGCGCTCATCACCTTGCGTCCTCAGTGGCAAAAGTAGCGCGCTCAAATCAAGCGAGCTCATCGCATGAAACCACTTCTCAGAATAGTCCTCGTCGCTTTGCTTGCTGCCTTTTCCGTGGCAACCGCCAGCGCTGCGGAAACGGCGCGGGCCGCGCCCAACATCGTCTTCATCTTCGCCGATGACCTCGGTTACGGCGATCTGGGTTGCTATGGGGCCAGGGATATCAAGACACCACACATCGACCGGCTTGCGCGAGAGGGGACGCGGTTCACCAGCTTCCATGTGGCGCAGGCGGTCTGCACGGCGTCGCGCGCGGCGCTGCTTACGGGCTGTTACGCCAATCGCGTCGGGATGGCGGGCGCGTTGAACCACACCAGCACCACCGGACTGAACCCGAGCGAGAAGATGCTCAGTGAATTGCTCAAGACGCAGGGCTACGCGACGGCCATTCACGGCAAGTGGCATCTCGGTCATCGCGAGCCGTTCCTGCCCACGCGGCGTGGCTTCGATGAGTGGTTCGGCATCCCCTACTCAAACGACAATGGGCCGCTGCATCCCGTCACGCGCGGCATTCCCTCGCTGCCGCTCCACGAAAACGAAAAGGTCGTGGAGCTGGACCCCGACCAGTCGCAATTCACGCGGCGCATTACCGAGCGTGCGGTGAAGTTTATCGAGCGCAACAAGGAGAAGCCGTTCTTCCTCTACGTGCCGCACATCATGCCGCATGTGCCGATCTTCGCCTCGGCGAAGTTCAAGGGCACAAGCGGACGCGGCCTCTACGGCGATGTCGTGCAGGAGCTCGACTGGTCGGTGGGCGAAATCCTGACCGCTCTCCGCAAGCATGGACTCGATGAGCGCACGCTCGTCGTTTTCACGTCCGATAACGGGCCGTTTCTTTCCTATGGCGAACACGCCGGTTCCGCTGGGCCGCTGCGTGAGGGCAAGCTCACCACGTTCGGCGGTGGCGTGGACGTGCCGTGCGTGATGCGCTGGCCAGGCCGCGTGCCTGCCGGTCGCGTCACTGATGAACTTGTCACTACGATGGATCTCTACGTGTCGTTCGCGCGCCTGGCCGGGTCCCCTTTGCCGACCACGAAGATCGACGGCAAGGACCTCACGCCGTTTCTGCTGGGCGAGAAGGGCGCGAAAGGGCGCGACTCGTTCTGGTTTTACTCCGGCGAGGAATTACAGGCCGTGCGCGTCGGCGATTGGAAGCTGCACCTGCCGCACGAGTATCTCACCGTCGCGGCGGTACCGGGCAAGGGTGGCAAGCCGTCCAATTGGGAGAACATGAAACCGCAGGCGATTGAAGTCTCCGGCATTCGCGGCATCGCCAGCCGGCATGGTTATCGCGTCGAGAAAATCGCGCTGGCGCTCTACGATCTCAAACACGACCCCGGCGAAACCCGCGACGTGGCCGGTGCGCATCCTGAAATCGTCGCCCGCCTGCAAGCGGAAGTCGCGAAGGCCCGCGCCGACCTTGGCGACTCGCTGACCGGCGTCCGCGCCACGCACGCGCGACCAGCCGGGGTTGTCGGCGGCGCAGCGAGTCAAGTCAAGAAACCCTCGGTGCCGTCGAAGTGAATCGTGGCGGTGCCGGACTGCTTCGCGCACTTTTTTCCGATCTTGTTGCCCGGCCAAATAGGCGTATCCCTTTGCGGTTCCCAAGAGTCTCAATGCCTATGAAATATTTGTCCTTCCGTTCCGCCTTCCTCGCGGTTGCGTTCCTTGCGGTGCCCCCGGCGTTTCTCCGCGCGAAAACTCCCGAGCCGTTCAACTGGACCACGCAGCAGGATCACCAGAACATGAAGGAGCAGTTGGGCATCACCCGGCTGCGCCCCGGTCCGAGCGGCAACTCCAGCGCGACCAACTCAGCCAATTACGATCCCGACAAGGCTAATCCCTTCCCCGACCTGCCAGATCCCCTGTTGATGAAGAACGGCCAGAAGGTCACCACAGCCGAGCAGTGGTGGAAGGTGCGCCGCCCGGAAATCGTGGAGGACTTCGAGCGCGAGGTCTTCGGTCGCGTGCCGAAAAATGTTCCGAAAGTGACATGGACGGTGACGACCCAGGCGACAGACCGAGTGGTCGGCAACGTGCCTGTGCTGGCCAGGCAACTTGTCGGCAAGGTGGACAACTCGGCCTGCCCGTCGATCAAGGTTGGCATTCAGATGACGCTGGTCACGCCAGCGAACACCAAAGGACCGGTGCCCGTGCTCATGATGTTCGGCGGCGGCTTCGGCGGGAGTGGCTTTCCCCGCCGACCAGGCGAACTCGCGCCCACCAACCGCTTCGGTGCTTTCGGTGGCGGCACGAATGCCGGCCCGTCATCGACTGAGATACTCATCGCCGCCGGCTGGGGTTATGCCACCCTCAACCCGAGCAGCGTTCAGGACGACAGTGGCGGAGGTCGAGGCGGGACTCCTGGTGGATTGACCAGGGGCATCATCGGCCTCGTGAACCAAGGCCAGCCGCGCAAGCCGGACGACTGGGGTTCGCTGCGCGCCTGGGCCTGGGGTGCCGCGCGAGGACTGGATTATCTCGAAACCGATCCCACCGTGGATGCGAAGAAAGTCGGCATCGAAGGCGTGTCGCGGTACGGCAAGGCCGCGCTGGTCACGCTCGCTTTCGATCCGCGCTTTGCAGTGGCGCTCGTGGGTTCCTCGGGCGCAGGCGGCGCAAAATTGCACCGCCGGAATTTCGGTGAAGCGGTGGAGAACCTTACCGGCTCCGGGGAATATCATTGGATGGCCGGCAACTTCCTGAAGTACGGCACCGCCGAGTCGAGCTTCGGCAGCAAGAATGCCGGCGACCTGCCGGTGGACGCGCACGAATTGATCGCTCTCTGTGCGCCTCGTCTGACTTTTATAAGCTATGGCATACCCGCCCGCGGCGATGCAAACTGGCTCGACCAGCAGGGCAGCTACATGGCCACGGTTGCCGCCGGCCCCGTCTTCCGCCTGCTTGGAGCGCGCGACACCGGCGAAAAGGAGAATTACCGCACCGCGAAGATGCCGCCCGTCAACACCGACTTGCTTGATGGAGAACTTGCCTGGCGTCAGCACGACGGCGGACACGAGGATCGCTCAAACATGAAACACTTCATCGCCTGGGCAGACAGACTTCTCAAACACAATCCGCCCGCCGTGCCCACGACGAAGTAGGCGCGGTGGCGCTCATCGCCTAACGCCTTCAGGCTTCGCATTTTTGTCGCCACACGCTTCTTGATTGAAACGCCACTCTGCCGTTTCAATTAGCGGAAACAGCAGCCTATGAGCAACATTCCCGACCCCTTCCGCGAGGCCCGAAACAAGGACGGCGTCCTGAAGTGCCCTTTTCAGGGTGAGATGGTGCCGATGATCCTGCGCCATGAAGACGTGCGCAAAGCGGCGAAGGATTGGCAGACGTTCAGCTCGGATGCGCCCTTCCGTGTGCCGATCCCGTCGGAGGAAGCGGTCCGAACGATGCGCCAGTTGCCCATCGAGACCAATCCGCCGGAGCACACGGAGTATCGCGCCATCGTCGAGCCGTTCTTCGCACGGGCCAAACAACCCGATATGATCGCACAGGTCGAGGCGTTGATCGCGGAGAAACTTTCAGAGGCGCTGAACCGGGAATCCGTCGAGATCGTGAACGATTTTGCGCTGCCGGTGCAGTCGCGCGCGCTCACCTATCTGCTGAACGTGCCCGAGTCTGAGGCAGACACGTGGATCGGCTGGGGCATGCACGTTTTCAAGGTGACGGGAGGCGCATTCAAGAAAGGAACCGCGCTCGAAGATTATCTGAGCGCACAATTCGACCGCGCCGAGGCGAATCCAGGCGAGGATTTTTTCAGCGCTCTCACCAAGGGGACTTTTCGCGGGCGCCCGTTGACGCGCGAGGAAATGATGGGATTTGGCAACCTCACCTTTGCCGGTGGACGCGACACGATCATCCACAGCATCTCCTCCATCATTGCGTATCTCGGGCGGAATCCCAGCACCCTCGAATATCTGCGCGAGGATCCGAAGCGCATTGTTCACGCAGGCGAGGAATTCTTCCGAGTCTTCATGCCGCTCACGCACATTGGTCGCGTCTGCCCGGTGGAAACCGAGGTCCACGGAGTTACCGTCCCGGCGGACGGACGCGTTTCGCTGGGCTGGGCCTCCGCAAATTTTGACGAGAAGGTCTTTGAGGCGCCTGAAGAAGTGCGTCTCGATCGCAAGCCGAACCCGCACATTTCCTTCGGCTTCGGGACGCACCTTTGCCTCGGCGCGGCCCATGCGCGCTTGATAGTGCGCAGTCTGTTGCAGGCCCTCACCGAGCGCGTCGGGCGCGTCACTGTTCTCGATGCGCAGGAGCACGTCGAAAAGGAGGAGCGCTACCAGCGCTCGAACGGCTTCGAATCTTTGACCGTAAAGCTGGCGCCATTGTGAACCACTCTCCAAAGGTGGAACGAGAACCTGCCGGCGCCTCCCGAAGCCGGTAACGAGAAGACCTCAAGACTGGGTGTGGTCGAGCGTGGTGCCGGGGCACCGAATTTATTCCCCAGGGAGCTTCGAGTCCTCCAGAGCCCGGACGAGAACACGGCGCGGCCTCCGTTTCCACGGTCCGGCGGGATGAGTTCCGCGCTCCACTACCGCCAACTTGTGAATACACGGGAAACCTGCGTAGGGCCGGCATCCTTGCCGCCATTGGTTCTCCTTCTGCAACACCGTGATCACTCATGTGTTGGCTGGCAGGAAGAACTTCAGCCCGAGCGATGTCGTCGGAACAACCGCCACACCCCATCTGAATGCCGGGAGCGGTGATGCGCGCCCCATTCAGCGGCTGCCGGCTTTTGATGGCGAAAGGAGGAGTTGCGTTGCCAATGCCTTCTCCGTGGCTTCAATGACCTCCTTCAGCGCCTTGGGATCAATGAATGGATTGGGCCTTTCTCCGCTCTGAAGACGGGCGAGTTTTTCCGCCAGCACAAAGGCTCCGCCATGTGGAGCCAGGAAGATGTCGCACGGGATTGTTTTCAGTCTGGAAAGGCTCTCACGGTAAGCTTCCACAATTCCGGGAAAGACCACGTTGTCGCGCAATTTTGTCCCTTCCACCAGGCTCAGGCTGCTGAAGAAGACGACATTCATAGGCTGCCCATCTTCGACAATGCGCATCGTCCATGTGGTCGCGCCTTGAGTGTGACCGGGCGTGAGATGCGCCGTCAGACTGGCGCCACCAAGTGAAATCGTTTCCCCATCACGCACGATCCGTCCTGCCTTCACCGGTTCGTAAACCATCACCTCCTGTGCGAATGGGCTGTAATCCCCGCGTCCGCCACTCGCGGCAAGCGCCGCATCCGCCGCACTCAGGCACACGGTCGCCCCGGTGAGCTCTTTCAAGCGCGCATGACCACCGACGTGATCCACATGGGCGTGACTGGCGAGAAGCAGCTTGATATGCCGCCAGTCATGACCGAGGGACGTGATGTTCGTCAGCACCAGTGGCAATGTGTCAGCGAAACCGGTATCGATCAGGACGTTTCCCTCGGGTGTGGTGATCAGGAAAGAGCTCACACCGACCGTGCCAACATAATGAATGTTTCCCGCAATCCGAAACGGCTTGAACGGTTGTTTCCACGTATCGAACAACCGGCGGGCCACTTCCGGCCGGCGAATGTCCTCACCGGCAGGTGAGCCAGCCGCGCTGTCCGTGGTTCTGGCGGCGGCAAATGCGGCTGAGAAAGGTGCAAATGACAGCCAGAATAGCGCGACAACAACTGGAAGTCTGCAAACAGCAGCCGCTAAAGAGGAAATATAGCGCGGGCGATGTGAAAACCTGACTCCTTGAAAACCCTTCTGGATCGCATTTTCAGTATGCACTGAATCATCAAACCCTATTTCTGTGTGGAATCCAATCTTTGCGGGGCTGCGAGTTCTCGATCCGATCTTCGCGGTGGTCGAAAGGTTTGGTTACACCGCTGGCCAGGCCCACATCAGGCAGAGAGGGAAATCACGGCGATTTTTTGAGATTGCTCAATCCCCTGTTGTCAACGTCCACATCCCTTTTGGCGCGTTCGTCGTTCCGCGGCCCACGGTGTCTGTGATTTTGTGAATGCCCACATGACTGTCGAAGAACAGGTAATTGAAGCGCTTTCCGTGAAGTCCATAAGCCTTCTCTCCCCATTTTTGCCGCCCGCCAATAGCAATCTGAAAAGGAGTTTGATCACCATTCGATGGTCCGGTGGGGCCCTGGGAGAAGGAAGGCCAGTCATTGCCGGCGATGTTGCCGCCCTCCGGTTGTTCGACCAGTTGGATCGTGCCCGCCGCGTCACCAACCACGCTCGTTTTGTAGCCACGCGGCTCCCAACTGGGCAGCGACCCGGCCGCGCTTCCTCGGAGATTGTAATAAATGCCTGCGCCATGTGTCGGTTCGGGCAAGGGTGCAGTTGCCGTGCTCAAGGAGAAATTTGGTCCTGCATAGTTCATGGCATAGGTGCGGCGCTGGCCGAACGTCGCCCATGCAATGCTGATCTGGATTGTGTCGGCGGGACATTTCAAGATTTTCGGAATCGTGCTGCGATCCGCAATGCCGCCGGAAATGCCCACCATCAAATCCGCATCGGGCGCACTCCCTCCGATATACTTGTGAAGATAATCGTCCCAGGCCAGTTGATACTGATAATCGCCTGTCGCATAAGCCGTCGGAGGATACATGTCGTTGTGATCCATCGTGAAGAGATCGAAACCGAGCCCGAGCTGCTTCATCTGGGCAGTGCATTTGATCCGTTGAGCCCGGGCCTTCGCGCTCGACAACGCTGGCAACAACAGGCTGGCGAGAATGGCGATGATGGCGATGACGACCAAAAGCTCGATCAGTGTGAACGCCGCGCTCTTCCTGGTCTCTGTAGAAAGCGAATGATTCATGGTGTCTCCTTGGGGCTATTCAGTTCTGCGCATCTGGCGAATAGTCTTGAGCCTCTCCATCCGTCTTCACTGGCCAGCCAGATACACCTGCAAGGTATTGTTGATGGCAAATCTTTTGCCCGATGGCGGCTGTGGCAAACGGCTGAGATAACCTGCGGCAGCCACTTCCTCCAACGTCTTGGGAACCCGCCGTTGTTCCGCTGCGAACTTACGGACAATTTGAGTCAGCTCGTCCAGGATGGCAGCGATGGCCGCCTGATCCAGCTCACCTCCCGCCGTTTCGGGTGACGTATTCTCCGAAGGATTCTTCGCTGTGCCTGCCGCCGGGGGCTGGGAATGATCTCCACATCCTGCGCCGAGCGTGATCACGCTGACAACGATGCACATTCCAAAAACTCGGCTGAACATGGCAGTCACATTATCCAAAGTTGGATGGAACACAACCACCGAACCTGGCTTTGCAAGGAAGCGCTATCCGCTATTTATTACCGAGGCGAGGGTGTGGATCAAGATTACACCCAGGCTCTCAAGTGGTATCGCAAGGCGGCAGATCAGGGAGACGCGTTCGCACAGAATTTCCTGCATTTGGATGCTCATTCTTGCACGACCGTCCCGCGCACCTTGCTTCCCAATGATTATGGTGATGCATTGAGTTCCCTCGCAGAATCATCCTAGGCGCAAAGGTGAATTGAAGTTTCATATCATTGCCGCTCATCGCCACGCAGTATCGAAGTTCCACGCCGAATCCGCCCGCTAACATTAATACCGGATCGATTGCCAGGCGAAGGGCAGCCTTGTCATTGTGTCATTCAACGAGATTGGCGATGCCCGCCAGAGCGCCGAACAGATCCCACGGCAACGCGACATACCAACAACGACCGTATGCACAGCTTCAGCCCCTCAACGCCGGGAAGTGAAACTGATCCTGTGACGGCTTGGGGTGCGCCCGAAGGTCCGGCGAAAGCGGCGATCGAAGTGGCTTTGATCACTGAACCCAAGTTTGAACGCAATTTCCGCAATCGACTCATGCGTTTCCTCCAGCAATTCCACGGCGTGCCCCATGCGGACGTGGTTCAAGTAGCTACCCATTGTCATGCCTGCGGCATCTTTGAACACACGTCCAAATTTCGCGGCGCCCATGCCGCACATGGCAGCCGCGGCGCTGAGTGAAAGACGCCCAGCATAATTCTCACGCACATGATCAAACACAGGTTTGAGGCGGGCCGCCTGCTCCTGACGCCAAAGAAGTTCGACCCGATCCATCGCCGAATCCCGGAATTCACGGATCAATACATTCAACAACACCAGGAGCCACGCCTTGCAGCCGGCTTCGCGATGAAAGTTGTGCTTGTCGAAGTGGCAATTCAGGAGCTGGCCGATCGCTTGATGCACTGCCTCAGCTTGCCTGGAGTTGGCAGGCAGAACGTGCGGCCTGCCCTCAACCTTCCGGTGAAAGGGAATTAGAAACGCATAATCGGTCGGCGGTGAACCGGGAGTGAAGACACACTCCGGAAGAAACGAGATGACCACGACACGTGTGCGAAGCCCTTGTGTATCCACCACCTGGTGAGGTTTCAAATGATCCACCACCAGCACGTCGCCGGGCATCAAATCCACCACGAGATCCCCCATCCGTTCGCTCAGGGGACCGTCCAGAGGCATCAACAACTCCAACCTCTCATGCCAGGTGGGGCGTTGGCTGGTCGCTCCTTCACGAAATCTAAACAAGTTAACCGTGAAAGGAAATCCCTCAGGCAGCGTCAACTCGTGCCTCCCCGCCTCATTTAGCAAATGGTCGATTCGATGGGGTTGAAACCTCAACCGGCCCGCAATGGCCAGCAGGTTCTGGAACGCCGCGCTTTTCCGGGAACTACGCATGCGATTCAACGTACCGGGACGTTACGGCAAATCAAGACCGTCGCAATTTCAATGATGACACGATGCAACAAGCCTGGTCGTTCATCAAAATTGAGCAGCCCGCACACCACTCCAAAGGCGCGGATTGCAGTAGCAAATCAGTTCAATTTGATTCCACGCCGGATGTAGGTTGGAACGTCCAGATCTTCGCCATGGTGGATGGTTGGCTGGCTCTTCTCGAAACGGCCTTTGGAAATGATTTCCAAGGGCAATTGCCCCTGACGCCAACGAGATCCGGCCTTGCGCATTTTTCCGCCACGTCCGCCTTGCCTGGCAAACAGCTCGCTTTTTTTCGATTCCGTCAATTCCGGGGGAGGCGGCACAAACCGGGAGGCAGACAGTGATTCCGGTTCCGGTGACTGCAAGAACTGCGTTTCAATCTGCGGATCGCCTGGACGTCCACCGCCTGGGGAATTCTTGTCGTTCGGTTGATCAACGTCTTGAACCGCATGCTTCGCGGCAACAACGGTCAATGAAAGCCTGCCTGCAAACTCCTCGCTGATGCTTGCTCCCATGATGAACTGGGCGTCCTCCGGTTGCCGACGCAGCGCATCCATGACGCGATTGACTTCGCCGATTGTCATATCCGGACCTCCCATGAGTGTGACCAACAGCGCGTCCGCTTCGGTCAACGCGTGTCCACGATCCAGCACGGGATGTGCGAGCGCCTTTTCAATCAAGTCACGGCCTCGATTCTCGCCGGCGGCCTCCACGGTCGCGAAGCAACTTTCCGAATTCCTGCCACGCAGCACCGCCGCCAGATCCGCGAAATCCACGTGAATGAACCCTCGCCGCGTGAGGATGTTCAGCACGCCCTGCACGCCTTGCACCCAAAGTTCATTGGCGCTGTTGAAAATTTCCAGGGCTCGAGTGTCTTCGTTCCACAGTTGGCAGACCTTTTGGTTGTGAAGGCAGAGCACTGCATCTGCCGCACCTCGCAACTTCCGCAACCCCGCCTGTGCCTGCCGCTGCCGCTGCCCCTCAAAATCGAATGGAACAGCCACCACTGCCAAGACCAGAGCGCCGGCGTCTTTCGCGATTCGAGCAAGAACCGGTGCGACACCCGTCGCCGTGCCACCTCCGAGACCCGCGACTATTAAAACCAGGTCGGTGTCGGAGCACAGCGATTTCAATTGATCGGCGCTATCCTCTGCAACCGCTCTGCCCAGGTCCGGATCACCTCCCGCGCCAAGACCGCGCAGCAGCTTTGCGCCGAGCAACACTCTCTCCGCGCAGGGGGAGTGATCGAGCACTCGTGAATTCGTATGAATGACCGCGCACCTCACCCCGTCCGGTGCTTCTGCGTGAAATTTCCCGACAAGTGTGACGCCCGCGCCACCCAGGCCGATGACACGGATCGAGAGAGTCTTCATCACCGGCGCGGTGTCAGGCGAAGTCATCATAGTTTCCATTCAAATCAAAAATTCATCCAACCCGAAAGAACTGGGAGAAACGGCTCTTCAGCGCGTGCAATGGCCCCGTTCGGTGCAAATGTTTCTGCTGCTCGAATGAGCCGAACTTCACCAGGCCAATCGCTGTGGAAAACTCCGGTTGATCGAGAGCCGATTTCAAGCCGCTCATGGAATTGGTGCGTCCGATCGACGCGGGCATTCCCAGAATTCGAGATGCAACTTTGTCGATCTGCGAAATGCGAGCTCCGCCGCCGCAAAGGAAGGCCCCGGCGCGCATGTATTCCCGAAGCCCCGTGCCCTCAATCTCCTCGTTGACGAGTTCCAGAATTTCCTCGACACGCAAGGACATGATACGACGGAGATGTCCGACCTGTATCGTCCGGTCCGGCAGTCCCGTCTCGCAAGGCAGTTGAATGGCAATCCCCTTATCAGAGTCGTCCACGACCGCCGAACCGTGTTCGATCTTGAGCTTCTCCGCCATGGGCAGAGGAACTTTCAAGCCATATCCGAGGTCATTCGAGATGTGATCGCCACCGATCGCCAAGACTCCCGTGTGTTTGATGGTCCCCGCAGAATAGACAATGAATTCAGTGGTGCCGCCTCCAATATCGATGACGAGCGCTCCCAGCTCCTTCTGCTCGTTGCTCAACAATGCCAGCGATGAAGCCAGCCCGGTGAAGACGATGTTCTCCACATCAATCTGCACCCCCTTCACCGCGCGGATTGGGTTTTGAAGCCGCGTGAATTGTCCATGGACCACGTGAACATCAACCTCCAGGCGGGCGCCGAACATCCCCACCGGGTCGGCAATCCCATTCTGGCCATCCACACTGAAATGCTGCCTCACGACGTGGACCACACGGTTCTCCGCGGAAAGGTTGATGGCTTTGGCATTCTTGATCACATCATGCACGTCCTCGGGCGCGATCTCGCGATCTGCGGATACCACGGAATGAAACCCGCGATTGTTGAAGCCCCGGATGTGGCCGCCAGTAACTCCGAGATAGACGCTGCGAATCTCGACATCCGCCATCTGTTCGGCCTCTACGATCGCATTGCGGATATCCTCGGCGACATCGCTCGCATTGACGATCTCACCCTTCCGGATGGCCCTTGAGCGAGATTGTCCCAAGCCGATGATATTCAGGACGCCTCCGTCACTCAATTGTCCGACAACGGCACAAACCTTTGAGGTGCCCAATTCCAATCCGACGATGATCGGCGAAGAATTAAACATGTTTCTTTTTGTAGGGTGAAGGTTTCTTGTTCTGTGGTTGGGAGGCGGGCAAAAGGCCCGCCTCCTGCCAGCGGGCCGGAACATTGTTTGACACGGAAAGATCGAGCGTCGATATCGCCTTGCCGACCCCGCCGGTGTAATCATGAACGGCCCGCCACCGGCGAAGCTGCCGTCCCAGATCCTCATGCCCAAATGTAAGTCTGCTCCCCTGCCTTGTAGTAACTTCAATCACCTGGGACGAGGTGATGTCCAGCTCGACCAGATCGGCGAAAGAGCTCATTTCCGACTGGCCGAACTTCTCGATGAATTGAAGCGCCATCCGGATCATCGGTTCTTCGACAGGGCGGCCCTTGGCAAGGTCGCTGCCTTTGACGCCCATCATCCGGGGCAGGTGGTCAAACTGCTCCGCGAGCTGAGCGGTCAGTTTGGGAAGGTCCGTCGGCATCAGCATCACGCCGTTGGAGTCGAAATAGAACGTCACCGGACGAAAACCGGATCCCGGAGATGGCTGCTGCCATTTGGTGAACTGGACGACCGGTTCGCGCTCCGTGATTCGCACCCAAAGTTTTCCAGGCAACACCCGCTCCACAGCGGCATCCTGGATCAGCGTATTCAATTTCAAGTCCCGCGTCAGGCGGCGGATATCCACGGCGAACAGATTTTCGCCCTCTTTGACTCCTGTCCATTCGCGCAACTGTTCCAGAGGAATGATCCCATCTGTCTGCACCTCGATCTCCTCAATGGCGAAGGTGGGATTCGTGTAAACAAAGCGGTTCAACGCCCACTCCGAGACACGCCACACCAGCAAAATGGTGATGAGCGTCCCCAAGGTCCACGCCAGCGCGGAAGTGAACATGCGCACCCGTGCCGAGTGGACGAGCTTTGAGTGCATCTTCACTTCAAGCACGTTCGCACGCTCGAATCGCCGGTTTTTCGGTTTTCGTTTGAACCACTTCATGGGCAATCGCAATTCAACAATGTTCCGCGAAGCTGGTCGCGGCATCCATCATTCAACAGTTACTCTCTTTCGGACTGGAAAATCATTGGGGCAAAAGCCCCGCCTCAGCACTTTATCAGCGCGGTTTGGCGACGCAGGGCCAGATCCACCATCCGCTGGCACAACTGGCCGTATTCGATCCCGGCAGCGGCTGCTGCTTTCGGCAACAAGCTTGTCTCCGTCATGCCGGGCAGGGTGTTCACTTCCAGGACGAGCGCTTCACCCGAAGGCCGGACCATCACATCCACTCGCGCATAGTCTCTGCCGCCAATGGCTCGAAATCCGCCCATGCCTGCGGCTTGGATGCGGTGTGTCGTTGATTCATCAAATGCCGCCGGGCAAAAGTACTCAGTCTTCCCGGCCGTGTACTTGTTGGCGTAGTCATAGCTGCCTTGCTTGGGCCGCACTTCAACAACCGGCAGCGCAATTCCATCGAGGATCCCCACAGTCGTCTCGCGGCCACCGATTCTTTCCTCGACCACCACTTCGGAATCAAACTTCAGCGACTCAGCCAAAGCCGACGGCCACTGACCGACTGCGTCCACAAATTGAAGTCCTACACTCGATCCCTGCCGCACCGGTTTCACAACGACGGGCGGTTCCCAACCTTTCGGCCACGGCAAGGCCGGATCTGTGACAACAAGGTAGCGTGGCGTGGGCACGCCTTCTGAAATGCAACGTTTCTTGGTTGCCACCTTGTCAAAAGCCACGCGGCTCGATTCAGGTCCACAACCTGTGTAAGGCACACCGAGCATTTCCAATTGCTCCTGTACCGTTCCGTCCTCGCCGTAAGTGCCATGCAAAGCCAGAAAGACCACATCCGTTCCAGCAGGGAGCTCGAAGCGTCCCTCCTTCGGATCAACTTCCCAAACCACATGCCCAAGTGTTCGCAACGCCCGGGCAACCGCAGCCCCAGTCACCAGGGACACCGCCCTTTCAGCGGAAGGCCCTCCCAACAGTACGGTTATTTGAAGCGGATGATCCATCAGCCTTCTCCTAGTATCTCGACTTCGGTGCACAATTCGATACCCCTCGTCGATTTCGCACGTTGCTTGATGATTTCGATAAGATTCAAGACATCCCGTGCCGTCGCCGTCCCGTCATTTACAATGAAATTTCCGTGAATGTCGGATACCAACGCTCCGCCAACGCGGGTTCCCTTCAGCCCCAGTTCGTCAATCAACCTTCCGGCGGGAATGGTCTGGGGATTCTTGAAGATGCATCCAGCGCTGGGTTGGTTTGGTTGCGATTCCCAGCGTTTGTTGCTGAATACATCCATCCGTTCCCGGATTGCCTCGACTGAAGCTCGCTGCCCCCTGATCACAGCACCCAATGCAATGTGATTCTTGAAGAGCGGACATCCTCGGTACTCGACTGTGACCTCTGCCGCAGAGCGCTCGTGAACTTCGCCAGTGTAATCCATGAACCGGATGCGCTCGACGACATCAAACATCCAGGAACCCATTGCTCCGGCATTCATCCGCATCGCTCCGCCAACGCTGCCAGGAATACCTTCCAGAAATTCCAGTCCCGTGAGCCCTTTCCGACGTGCTTCCACTGCGACAGCCTTCAGTCTTGCTCCGGCGCCACAATGGAGATTTTCACCGGAGATTTCGATCTGGCTGAAGTTCGGATGCCCGAGGCAGATCACTACACCACGGATCCCGCCGTCCCGGATGAGGAGGTTCGATCCGCGTCCGAGAAGGGTAAATGGCATGTGCTTCTGCGCGCAAAACTTCAACACCTCCGCCAGGTCCGACTCCGAGGACGGTTCAACGTAAATGTCTGCTTTGCCACCCACTCGAAGTGTCGTGCGTTTCTTCAGAGGTTCGTCACGCCTTAAAAATGTTTGCGCCGGCAAACGCGCGGCCAGGTCGGCGAAGATCGATTCATTCACAGATGGATGCTCCTGGCGCAAAATCGACGCCAATTCCCGTGCCGCCACGGTGATGTCCGCCCCGGCTCCGAGGAACAGCACCAGGTCGCCGGGCTGCATTGCGGCTCGGATGCTCTCGTTCAATTGACGCAAATCCGAAATCACTTCCACCTGCTGCCCTTGCGCCTCGATTGCCCCGGCCAGAAGTTCGCTTGTCACCCCCGGAATGGGCGGTTCACTCGCGGGATAGATGGCGGTGAGCCAGAGCTGGTCGGCCTCTTTGAACGCCGTGGCGAACTCTGCAAGCAACTGTTGCGTGCGCGAGAAGCGATGAGGTTGGAAGGCGACGAGCAAACGACGAGCACCCAGCTCCTTGAAGGCGGCAAGTGTCGCCCTGATTTCGGCCGGGTGATGCCCGTAATCGTCAAAGACTCTGAAGCGTGAATCTGTGAATAACTCCTGCTGCCGGCGGGCAGCTCCTTGGAATGGCGCAATGGCGGCTGCGATTCCTTCAGCCTCAAAACCGAGCAAGTGCAGAAGTGTCACGACTGCGGCAGCATTTGAGAGATTCTTCTCCCCAATCAGGCGGGTGGAAAATTCTCCCAGCCGCCGGCCCTTGAGCCAGATTACAAAGCGCTGCTCCAGCGAATCACCTGAGGACCGTGACGCGCCAACCGGCTCGATGCGATACGTGGCAAGCGAATTGAAACCGTAGGAAACCGCGCGAGAATTTTCCGACAGCAAGGCGGCCAGCCGCGCGTCATCCGCGCAGAAGACAAGGTGGCCGCGCGTCTGTGAAGCGAACTGGAGAAACTCGCGCCCAATGGCGTCGATGTTGGCGTAATAATCGAGATGTTCCGCATCGATGTTCAAGAGTATGGCGTGGTCGGGATGGAACTCCCGCAAGGTGCCATCGCTCTCATCCGCTTCGATCGCGAAGAAAAGCTGTGAGTGTGGCGCGCCCACACCGTCCTTCTCACCCAAACCTGGTATGATGCACAAGAGTCCGCTCTCAGACTCCCCAGGTTGTGATAGTGACGGTGCGTTCGCACCACACCCGACAAATTGAGCGTGCCGCTTCAACTGCGGCACCAGCGCGCCGATCGCGTAGCTGGGCGTTTGGCCCATTTGCTCCAGCGCAAAAGCCAGCATGGCCGTAGTGGTCGTCTTACCGTGCATGCCCGCGACGCAGAGGCCGCGTTGAAGCCGCATCAGGGCGGCCAGGAGGACGGCACGCCGCACCATCGGCACTCGGAGGCGCTCTGCCGCGAGTAACTCCGGGTTATCCCGGCGCACGGCGGAAGTGTAAACGACTAGAAAAGGTTTGGCGCTTTGAATGTGATCCTCACTGTGATCGGAATGAATTTCCGCGCCCCGGGCACGCAGTTGGAGGACTTCTTCTCCTGTTACGAGATCCGAACCAGCCAGCCGGAATCCGATGTCGAGCAGGATCTGACCAAGCCCGCTCATGCCACAGCCGCCAGCACCCACCAGATACACCGTCGCACCAGGCTTCGCCCGGCACAGAATCTCCAGAAGTTGCACTTGTTGAAGTGGTGGGTTCATGAAGGCTGCAATTGCCAGCGCGAAATCGGACGCGGGCCTGGCGTAAATGTTCTGTGATCAGCCTCATGGCTCGACGCCATTAGATCTGCCCGGGGATTGCCCAGTTGAGGAACCCCCATCAAACTTAACATGCGATGAGCGATGGCCTCCGCAGCGTCGGAGACATGCCAGCGTGCCAACGCCTCTGACATGCGAGTTCGGGTCCTTTCATCGCGAATCAGATCGAGGATGGTTCTCGAAAATGCGTTCGCTTCCACGCGGGATTGTTCGACCTGAACAGCCGCGTTGATCTTCGCCAACGCAAGCCCATTGAAGTACTGATGATTGTCCGCAGCGTCCGGGAAGGGGATGAGGACGGAGGGGACACTCATCGAAGCGATTTCGGCGATGGATGAGGCTCCAGCCCGACTAATCACCAACGTAGCGGCTCCAAGAGCGAGCTCCATTTCTGTCAGGAAGGGCAGAACCACCGATCTAGCACCCACGCCAGCATAAGCCGCCCGCACCATCTCAATGTCCTTCGTGCCGGTCAGGTGAACAAACTGCAATTCCGGCATCTGCTTCACCAACGTTGGAAGCACATCGCAGACAAGCCGGTTGATGCCGCTTGCTCCCTGGCTTCCGCCGGTGGTAACCAACACCGGTTTCTCCATGGCTAGGCCGAGCGCCATGCGACAACCAGCGGGATCCATCGGTTTGAATTGAGGCCTCACCGGCATGCCAGTCAGGGCAACTCGTTGCGTTGCCAGCCGGCGGCCAGCTCCAGGAAATGCGACGAACGCCGCCTCAATCCACGGTGCCAGCCAGCGATTCGCGCGGCCTGGAATCGAATTGGCCTCGTGAAGACATGTGACCGCTCCAAACCGTCTGCCAGCCAGTATCGGCGGTGCACTAGTAAAGCCGCCCATCGCAAGAACCGCCGCCGGAGAACGATGACGGAATTTCCGGGTACACATCCAGTAGGAGCTCCACAGACCGCGCAGGAAACTCCCGATCTCTCCATTCTGAAGTCCTATCACAGGCAGGGTAAGCACATCCATGCCCGATGCGGACTTCACCGCATCCTGATCCACTTGCTTGGGCGAGATCATCAATAAGATCTCGCATCCCATGTCCTGAAGAACCTCCGCCACAGCGAGTCCCGGGAAGAAATGCCCACCCGTGCCACCGCACGCGATGGCAACCAGCGGTCGTCTTGAGGGAATTTGATTCATTTTCTCAGGAAGAGTAGGCACGTGAGAATGGATTCTCGGTGGAGTGTTCCATGGGCCGTTCCACAGCATGCCTGGCAATGCTCAACAGCACCCCCACACATCCCAGCATCATTATCAGATTGGATCCGCCGTAACTGATGAATGGAAGTGGCAGACCCTTGTTGGGGAGAACCCCGGTGACCACGGCGATATTAACGAATGCCTGGGTGCCCACCAGAAACGTGATCCCGGCACCGAGCAACACTCCAAAGGTATCCGGTGCCCGTGACGAGATGCGATAGCCGCAGCAGACAAAGATCGCGAACAGTGATGTGACACCAAGTGTTGCCGGAAGCCCCAATTCCTCACCGATGATTGGAAGAATGAAATCGGTATGGTGCTCCGGCAAAATTCTTTCGAGTTTCTGGCGGCTGCTGCCAAGCCCCCGCCCGGCCCAGCCGCCAGACCCGAAAGCAAGGCGCGCCTCCCACGCCTGCAGTCCCCTGCCTTGCTTGGTTTCTTCCACGTGCAACCACGAGCGAATCCGTTCCGAGCGGTTGCCATCATTCGCGATGAAATACGCCAGCGCGGCGACACAAATCAACGCAGGCGGCAAACAATACCTCAGCTTCACCCCACCCAGCACGAGAAGGATCATGCTGACCATGCCCAGCAAAATTGTTGTTCCCACGTCCGGCTCGACAACAACCAACGCGAGAACCGGCCCAATGAAGAGCGCTGGCCGCAAAATGCCATGCCACAATCGTGGCATAAGCACATGATATTTTTCCGCATACCAGGCCAGGGCCAGAATCAAGGATAACTTCGCCAGCTCAGACGGCTGAAATGAAAACCCGCCAACTTTGAACCACCGCCTGGACCCGTTCGTCAGCTTCGTGAAAAGGACTCCAACCAGAAGCACGATGGTGATGGCAAAGAGAACCCAGACCAGCTTGCGCAGAATCCGATAGTCCAGAGTCGCCGCCGCAATGCAAACCGTGAGTCCAATTCCAAACGAGATGAATTGCATCACGAAGAATTGAGTGCCGCCCGCCTTGTGGATGTTGCCGGCGCTATACATCATCACCAGCCCAAGGGAAACCAGGCTGCTCACGCAAAATACCATCAATGTCGTTGCGGCTTTCATCTTCAGAATGAGTGCAAAAATGAAATCGCTTTCACCATCCCCCTGCATGATTGAAGACGGAGCAATGGGCCGTGAACCGAATCCCGGCTCCTCCAACCGGCGCCATTGCTCCGCGCTTCATTCCTGTTTCCACCATTGTGCATTGTGTGGCTGCGTCCCGGCACGCCGTCTGAGGCGGCGCGCCGCAGGATTATCGGACAACAGTGTTCCCCCCAGGGTTGGCGGACAAATTGGTGGGCGTCAAAGGAACTGGTGTGTGATCAGGCTTCAGGGCTGCCGCCGCTGCCGGCGCGGGGATCTTGAGCTTCTGATTGACGTGCAGTTGATCGGTCTTGAGCCCATTTGCAGAACGCATTGCTTTGACCGAGACACCATGCTGCCTTGCGATCTTCGTGAGGGTTTCGCCAGCCTTGACCTGATGCACCGCCGCAGCACCTGCTGCTGGCTCGTTTTTGCCGGGTTCTATAAGTCCGATCCCGCCACTGGAAGGTGAAGGAGCTTTGGTTGACGCCGGAATCTTCAACTTCTGACCGATCTTAAGCTTGCGTGGATCCAGTCCAGGATTGGCGGTGTTCAGCTCCCCGATGCTGATTTGGTTCGCCTTGGCGATCTTTGCGAGCGTGTCACCTCTCGCGATGGAATACTCCTTGGCTTCGGCAGCAGCCGTCGGCGGCGGAATTTCCACCAGTGGCTGGGCTGGCGGCACGTACGTCGGATTCGCGGGCGGCACATTGACATTTGCCAGCGGATTTGAGGCAACTGTGCTTGGAAGATTGGTCAGACTCGCGCCAGGATCCGTCTGGACTGGTGGATAGTAATTTATGTCCGGCTTTCCCTGTTCTCCCGTAGCGGCCAGGGTCTCGCCAGGTTTTATCGCGGCGGCCTTGGGTGGTTCATCACGCTTGCAGCCCTGCATCAGCAGGCCGGCGAAGAAAACGGCGTGGATCGCTACGATGGTGAAAACGGCGATCTTGACTGTGGACTTGTCCTTGGCTGGCTGTGGTAGCGAGCCTTGGGGCATTAGGGGGTTTGGTGTATTCATGGGTTGGCTGTGGTGATTATGGTTCCGCGTTATTCCTGGTTCACATTTGTTCGTCCGGGAGCTCCCTCCCCATGGGGTTCCTGGACAAACGGTCGTTCAATTTTTTGTTCGAATCTTATTTTTCAATGGCTTCAACTCTTCCGCCGTGGAGCTTTGCTCCATCTGCCGTGGGATTACCCGACTGCTTCTCAATCCACCCCTTCACGGCCCGCCGAAACACATCGCCCCTGTGCTGATAGTTTTGGAACTGGTCGAAGCTCGAGCAGCCGGGAGAAAGCAAAACTACGTCGCCGGGGACCGCCAGGTCCGCGGCGGAGGCGACAGCTTCTAGTAAAGAATCCATCATGGTGCAAGGGGTAAACAGGCTCCATGCGGCGCGGATTCTTTCCCGTGTCTCGCCAATCAGGAAAGCGTGTTTGACCCTTTGTGCCAGCAGCGGGCCAATGTCGTGAAAATCCAGCCCTTTGTCCTTGCCGCCCGCGACGAGCAGCACATTCGGCTCGCCGGCTTGAGTGGCCGGCATTGTCAAAAGCGCCTTCTGGATCGCGTCGAGATTTGTTCCCTTCGAATCGTTCACAAACTTGATTCCATTCCATTCGACGACGAGTTCGCATCGATGCGGGGCGGGCGAGAAGTCCTTCAGCCCCTGGACCATTTCCTCCAGCGGCAGTCGCAATACCCGGCCGACCGCGAGAGCTGCCATCAAGTTTTCGGCGTTATGCGGCCCGCGAAGTTTGCACCGGTCCATGTCCAGCAGCGGCCCCTCCCATCCTTCAAGCCGGCTGATGATCAGGGATCGATCGAGATGGATGTCAGCGCGCCGGTTATTGGCGCTGAAGGTGATCACTTTCGCGGGCACCGGAAGATCAAGCGACCGTAATTGCGCCAGCGCTTCGCTCTGAACGATTGCCCAGTCGAAGGACTGTTGATTTGTGAAGATCCTCGCCTTTGCACGCGCGTAATCCGCCATGCTCGAATAGCGGTCGAGATGATCGGGAGTGATATTCAGCAACACCGCCACGCTGGGACGGAAATACTGGATCGTCTCCAGTTGGAACGAGCTCACTTCGAGAGTCACCATGTCCAGGTCTTTCGTCCGCTCAACGATGTCACACAGCGGCAAACCGATGTTGCCTGCTGCAATCGTCTTCCGATTGGAATTCGTCAGGAGCCGGCAAACGAGTTCCGTCGTGGTGGTCTTCCCGTTGGTGCCGGTGATCGCAACGTTCAAACATCGCGTGTGCTGATAGCCAAGCTCCAGTTCACCAATCAGGGGAATCTTTCGCCCCACAATCTCCCGCACCATTGGTGATTGCACGGGCACGCCGGGACTGAGCACGACCAGATCGAAGGCACTGTCGGGCACCTTCACCGCTCCCAGTAAAACGTGAATGCCCAGTTTCCGAAGCTCGGATGCTTCACGCTGTAGCGCGGGTGTGTCCGCACTATCGACAACGGTGACCGCAGCCTCCATTTGGCAGAGCAGCCTGGCCGCAGCCATGCCGCTGGCGCCAATGCCTATAACCAGAATATGTTTGTTTGCCAGGGCGTACATCTTTTCAACTTAATGCCATACCCCCATCGCGTGCGCATGGACCGGCTCCGGGTGAATCCCTCCATGCTCGGGCATCTCGTTCTGCGCAGGCATGGCAGCCACACGGGCTTCAACTGGAGGCGACGGAAGCTGCTGTCCCAACTGATCCGCGAAGGTGATTTGCGGGGTAGGTTTGCCGGCCGCCCTCACCAGCCCGAACACAAACGCGAAACAAGTGACTATCCACACGCTGCCGAGCGCAATCAGCGCAACCATGATGTTTTGGGTCATAAGAGTCTCCACTTCATCTTCATTGGGTTGTCCGTCTCACCGTTGTAACGCTTCAACGAATCTTCAAAGTGCTCAGCGCCACGACCGCGAAAAGTACGCACAGGATGTAAAACCGGGTGACCACCTGCGATTCGTACCAGCCCAGCTTCTCGAAATGATGGTGCAATGGCGCCATCAGAAAAACCCGCCGCCCTGTTCCGTAGCGCTTTTTGGTGTACTTGAACCATCCCTTCTGAATCATCACGGACATGGCCTCCAGGACAAACACCCCACCCGCGATGAACAGAACAAAGGGCTGATGTATCAGAACCGCCATGATCCCAAGCGCGCCTCCCAGAGCGAGTGATCCTGTGTCTCCCATGAACACCTGTGCGGGATGGCAATTGAACCAGAGAAAACCCAGACTCGCTCCGAACATGGCGGCGCAGAACACCGTGAGCTCTCCGGCACCGGGGACAAACGGCACCTGAAGATAAGTCGCGATTCTGAAATTGCTGGCCACATACGTCATCACCAGGAAGACGACGTTGACGATCAGCGTGCAGCCAATGGCGAGCCCATCGAGTCCGTCCGTCAGATTCACCGCGTTGGAACTTCCCACGATGGTAAGCGTGACGAGAAGGATTCCAGTCAAGACCGCGCCTGTCATCACCGGATGCTTTTGAAACGGCACCATGATTTCGGTGACCAGCTTGCTGGTCGCCGGCATCCGCCAAAGGTAGATCGCAATGAACAATCCCAACAAAACCTGAACCACCAGCTTCACATGGGACTTCACTCCAAGGTTGTCCTGCTTGGTGATTTTTGCGTAGTCGTCGTAGAATCCCAGCCCTGCCAGGACCACCAGGGAAAGCAGTGTGAGCAGCACGAAAGGATGCCACTGCGCCCAGAGCAATGCCGAGAGATCCATTGCCAGGACGATCATGATTCCGCCCATCGTCGGCGTTCCGCGCTTGTTGATGACGCGCGCGGCCATCCCTCCAGCTTCCTCCGCTTTGTCGCGGTAATGTTGCCCAAATTTCAACTCCTTGAGCCAGACGATCACCCGGGGACCCAGCCACAAGCTCAACAGCAACGCCGTGATGGCCGCGCCCGCGCTGCGAAGTGTGATGTACTGAAACATGCGCAGAAAGGAGAGCGGCTCGGCCCAGCCCGTCCCGGTCGCTACGTCGTGGAAGTATTGGCTTAGATAGAAAATCATGGGCTCGCTCCAGCGGCTCAACTACAAAACAAAATTGCAGGCGCTCTCCAGTCATTCACTTCACGTCCTCATTGCTTCGAAGCAGATCTCCGATTCGCTCCATCCGTGCAGCACGGGAAGCCTTGAGCAACACCACGTCGCCCGGCTTCAAAAAACTCCGCACCGCCCGCCCGGCCATTTCCACGTCGTTGAACTCCATCACCTGATCCAAACCGGCGGCGCGCGCCGCCCGCCCCATCACGGGCGCCATTTTCCCAACCGCGAACAATTGCCTCACTCCCAGTTCCGCCGCGGACCGCCCCACTTCCTCGTGCGCCGCCTCACCGTGCGCGCCCAACTCCGCCATGTCGCCAAGCACTGCCACGCGCCGGCCGCGACAAGGCAGCTCATGGAGGGTTTCCAACGCCGCTCGCATCGAATCCGCGTTCGCGTTGTAAGCGTCATCCAGCACGCGCACATCCCGAACAGTGGAAAGTTGGAGCCTCATCTTCGCGGGACGACACATGGCCAATCCGGTTTGAACTTCATCCCGCGTCAGTCCCAGTTCGACGGCCACGGCGATCGCCAGCAGCGCATTCACCACCTGATGGCGGCCCACCAGGGGAAGATGGTATTCACCGCAGAAACCGGGAACCGGCGCGCTGACTTCGAAAGCCATGCCGTTCTCCGCGATTCGAACGTTCATGGCTCGCCAGGCGTTGAACGGCCCAAAGCCGACTTTCACGATTGAGGCCTTGGAACGACTCACGACATTTTCGACCTGATCGGTGTCGCCATTGATGAAGAGCTTACCATCGGCCGGCAGCAATTCAGCCAGCCCACCTTCCTCGCGGGCGACTCCGGCGAGATCACCAAAGAATTCCAAATGCTCACGCCCGATGCTCGTGATGACTCCGCATCCTGGCTGGATCATTCGGACGAGCGGGTCGAGCTCCCCTGGATGGTTCGTCCCTACTTCAAGCACCGCCGCACCGTGTGTGTGCTCCAACCCCAACAGGGTGAGCGGAACCCCGATGTCATTGTTGAAACTTGCTGGACTGAAATGAGTGTTGAATCGCTGCCGAAGAAGGCTCGCAATCAATTCCTTGGCGGTCGTTTTGCCGTTGGAACCACCGACGGCAATCACGGGCAGGCGGAACTCGCGGCGGTAAGCCGCCGCAAGCTCACCCAACGCCTGCCTCGTGTTGCCGACCGTAACCACACCACAATCAGGTAAAATCGCCGGCGTTTTCGAGCGACTGATCAGGACAGCGGCCACTCTTTTGAGCGCGACATCATTGATGAATGAATGGGCGTCAAAATTTTCACCTTCGATGGCGACGAACAAGTCACCCGGGCCCGCCTGACGCGAGTCAGTGCATACGCGTTCCACCACGACAGCCCCGCCGCCAGAGAGAAGTTCTCCCCGGCACACATCACGAATGAACTGTAGGGTGATCGGTCGCATCGTGATTCAAGTCACCGTGACATCCAGCATTTCGAGCGCCTCCTGCGCGTGAACACGGTCGTCAAAGGGAACAACCGTGTTCTCGAATTCCTGGTAAGATTCGTGGCCTTTGCCGGCAATCAGCACACAGTCTCCTGGCTGAGCCATGTGAAGGATCTCCTCGATGGCACGACGTCGGTCGAGTTCGATCCGGTACGGGGCGCGCTCCACACACTGAAATCCCTCCTCGATCTGGGCCGCAATGGCCGCGGGGGATTCCCTTCGCGGATTATCGCTCGTGATGATTGTAAAATCAGCCAGCTCCGCCGCCACTCGCCCCATCTTCGCGCGTTTGCCGGTGTCACGGGATCCACCACAGCCGAATGTGAGCAACACCCGTCCGGAAGTAATCTCACGAACTGTTCTGAGAACGTGGTCCAGGGCGTCGTCCGTGTGGGCGTAATCGACATAAACGCTGAAGGGCCTGTCCGTGACAACCGCCTCCAGCCTTCCAGGCACGGGACTCAAATTCTGGAGTGCGCGACGAATGGCAGGCATGCCCACGTTGAGCACCATGCCGGCACCAGTTGCGGCCAGTGCGTTGTACACATTGTGACGGCCAATGAGCGGAAGCCTGCACTTGAAACGTTCTCCACCTGTTTCAACAATCATGTCAGTGGCGTCGCTGGCCAGGCTGATTTCTATCGCCCGGATGGTTGCCGACGCATCCAACCCGTAGGTGAGTTGAATCTCGGCTTTTGAATTTCGCGCCAGCTCCGCTCCGAACGAGTCGTCAATATTGATGACGACACCGGCTTTTTTGGAACTTCCCAGGAGCGAATCGAAGAGGGACTTCTTCGCCTGGAAATAGTTCTCCATCGTGCCGTGATAATCGAGATGGTCTTGAGTCAGGTTCGTGAATATGGCCGCGTCGAATTCAATTCCATGCACCCTTTTTTGATCCAGCGCGTGGGAACTGACTTCCATGACGCAGGCGGCGCATCCTGCCCGCTGCATCTGCGCGAGCATCTGTTGAATTTCCAGCGCTTCGGGAGTCGTGCGATGCGCGGGGATCACTCGCTCACCGATTTCGTAACGGACGGTCCCGATCAACCCGGTCTTGATCCCGGCGGATTCCAGGATCTGCTTGACCATGAACGCTACTGTGGTCTTCCCATTCGTGCCGGTGACACCGATGACTTTGAGTTTGGCGCCAGGGTTCCCGTAAAAGGCCGCGGCGGCGTTGGCCATCGCCACCCTTGAATCCTTCACCTTGATCTTGGTGGCCCTTTGCGCAAGAAAGCCATTCTGCTCGCAGATGACGGCGCTCGCGCCGCGATCTATCGCGGCATGGATGAAATCGTGTCCGTCAACATTCTCACCAGGTATCGCCACGAAGACCATCCCGGGTGTCACGCGCCGGGAATCGTAGGTGATTCCCGTGATCTCGCAGTCCACCGGCCCTTCGACGGTGGTTGGCGATATCTTGTTGATCAGATCCTTGAGTTGCATGGCAGCGCTAAAAGGCTGGTGGCACCCCCGAGGGGCGATTCGTTCCCGCACTGGCGACCTGTGTCTCCACTCCGGCCGGATCCGGCTTGATGGCGAGAAATTTCGCGGTCCGTTCCGCGATGTTTCGAAACGTGGGAGCAGCCGTCAGGCCTCCGTAGTACACCGGTTTCGGGTCATCAAGCATGATGCCAATGCACAACTCAGGATTGTCTGCCGGGAAAAAGCCCTCAAAGGAGGCGACGTACTTACCGTGGATATAGCCACCTCTCCCAGGCTTCTCCGCCGTGCCCGTTTTTCCAGCCACTGTGTAGTGCTCCATCGTTGCTTTGATCGCGGTGCCATTGCTCGAAACCACGCGTTTGAGTGCGGCGACCATCTGCCTCGCGGCCGATTCACTGATCACTTGATTTACGACGCGCGAGGGAGTTCGAAGAATCTCCTGTCCATTCTCATCAAGATAACAGTCGATGAGCCGGGGCTGCATCAGCCTGCCGCCATTGGCGATCGCACTCATCGCCATCACCATTTGCAATGGTGTTACCGCCACACCCTGCCCGATGGGAACTCTCGAGCTTTGGAGCTGGCTCCATTTCCCCGCAGGGTCAACAATACCCCGCACTTCACCTTTCAAGTCGATGCCTGTCTGCGCTCCAAACCCAAATCCCCTCGCATACTGATACACACGATTCTTCCCCAACTGGAGCCCCACCTTTGCTGTTCCTATGTTGGAAGACTTGGCCACAATGTCCGCAATGGACGCGAGCCCCAACGGATGGTCATCCTTCAGTCGATGATTGGCGAAATAGAAGTGGCCATGATCGCAGTCGTATTGGCTGTCGAGAGACACCATCCCGTCATTCAAAGCGCCGGCAATCGTCACGATTTTGAATGTCGATCCGGGTTCGTAAATGTCCGAGATCGCGCGGTTGCGCAACGCGTCCATCGGGTAATCACCCGGCTTGTTCGGATTGAATGTCGGCAATGCAGCCATCGCCACGATGTCTCCCGTTCGAGGCCGGATCACTATCCCGCTGGCGCCAACGGGAGAATATTTCTGGACCGCCTCGATCAGTTCCGTCTCGAGTATGTGCTGCACTCCGGCATCAATCGTCAGCACCACGTTGTGACCATTGCGCGGATCAACGTCCTGGCTGCGGAAGGTGGATACCTCCCGGCTTCGAAGCACTTCTGTCTCACGCCAGCCAGCCACTCCAGTCAGGCTGTTGTTCTGCGTCAGCTCCACACCATAACGCCCGACTGTTTCCACCAGAACCTGTTGGTTGGTTCGATACTCCTCAGTCGAGACGAACCCAAGGACGTGCGCCGCAAGAGAGCCATGAGGATAGAAGCGAAGTTGATCATCCAGAGGCGCGGTGTAGATCGCGCTGTTTCGCAACGCCCGCAACGCCGCTTGTTCAGCCCTTGGCAGCCGTTTCTCATCGGGGACAGCGCCAAACCGCCGCATTGTCTCACGAACCCGATCCCAGTCTTCGGTCGATACCTTGTTCTTGAGGACGACGTACTGCTGCGCCCTTTTTTGCCCCTGCTCGTTGGTGAAGTACGAAGGTTGGAGTCGTTGGTTAAGCCACGCCACATCCAACTGGAGGATGGGAGCCAACAAGCGAGCCATCGCAGCCTGGTTGGTTCCGATCAGAGTCGGATCGGCGCAGACGGTCTTCACAAATTGACTGCCGGCAAGAAGAGTCTGATTTGCATCAAGAATGTTGCCCCGTCGCGCAGCCCTAACCAATGTGCGCTCCGTCCGGCGTGCCGCTTGCGAACGGATTTGCTCATGCTGGAGGACTTGCAGATCCACCAACCGATACCCGAGCCCCGCAAATGCGATGGCCAGAAGAACTGCCATCGACAGGAACCTGCGGTATTGGCCTAACTTCGTCATGGTTTTCCGGCTCGGCATCTTTTGCTCTCCGCCGCCCATTCAGGGGGCAAGTCAGTTCGGCATTGTCATCTGTGCAAGCTGTTTGGGATTGCCTTGCAATCCATGTTTCCCTGCCGGATGGCCTGGCGGCACGGTGATACGAACAATGCGATCTGGCGTTGCAGGCAAGAGTTCCAATTTCATGTTCTTTATCTTCGCCTCCAATTCTGTGAACGACTGGAGACGCTCAAGTTTCCAAAGAAGGTTCTGCCGCTGGCGTTCCAACTTGAGATGCTTCTCCTCCAAGGCGGCGTTCTGATCGCTCAACATTGCGATCTTCTTCTTCTGAGCAACGTAACCCAGCCCCACTCCTCCAATGATCAAGCACAGCAGAAACGCCCGCACTGCCGGCGCAAATCGCACTGCTGCCCGTTCAGATTTCCGGTTCTTTGCCATCTAAATTTTCTCCATCACTCTGAGTTGAGCACTTCGCGCTCTTGGATTCTCCGCAATCTCTGCCTCGCCCGGCTTGATCGGCTTGCGGCTCACACACCGCAGATCCGGCACTCTTGGCTGGCGCAAGGCCGGCACATCCACTTCGCCCGGCACCAAATAATCCCGTCCCCGCTCGCGTCCGAATTCCTTCACCACCCGGTCTTCCAAAGAATGGAAGGTGATGATCGCCAGCCGGCCGCCCAGCCGCACCAGTTTCCAGATCTCGGGCAACCCGCGCTTCAGCACTCCAAGCTCATCGTTCACCGCGATCCTCAGCGCCTGAAAGACGCGCGTTGCCGGATGAACCTTTTGTCCACGCCTCGGACTCACTGTTTCGATCAGCTTCGCAAGCTGGCACGTCGTCTCAAACCGCCCAAATGCCCGCTTTTCCACGATCGATCGCGCAATTTTCCGGGACTCGCGTTCTTCACCGAGCTCAAAAAAAATCCTGGCCAGTTCCCCGGCGCCGAGCCCGTTCACCAATGTTGCCGCCGTCAATTCCTGACGGAGATCCATCCGCATATCGAGCGGCCCATCCGCCTGGAAACTGAAGCCGCGCGCCGCCAAATCCAATTGAGTCGAACTCACACCCAGATCGAGCAACACGCCGCTGCAATTCCCAACTCCCACCCATTGCGGCAACTCGTCAAAACGGCCGCGATGCAGTTCGAATCGCCCGTCAAACTCAGCCAGCCTCAACCCTGCCGCCTCAATGGCCGCGCCATCCCTGTCGCACCCAATCAATCTGCCTTGAGGCGAACTCGCCTTCAAAACCGCCGCCGCATGACCTCCACCCCCAACGGTGCCATCCGCAAACGTCCCTCCCGCGTTGGGTTGGAGCGCTTCCAGCACTTCCGCCAACATCACCGGCTTGTGATTGAAGCCTGACACTGGAATGGAGGTTCATTGCATCTGAGCACGCCCCACCGCGAAGAGCCGTCCCGACAACACGCTCCACCGCCCCTCCTTTGCCGACTTGACCGGCTGGTGACTCGGAGCCTGTTGGCACCCGCTTCTCACGGTCCTTAAAGGTTCCCGCCTGCTGGTGGCGACCACCTCAACATCGGTCTCACTCAGGTCATTTCGAACGACACAACACTTGTCCAATCGCAACTCAGGCTGAATCAAGAGTCGTTGAGTAGCCTCTGCCGCATTGCTCTCAGGTTTGCTCCTGCCTTTTCCAACACCAGAGTTCGCCCTCCCACCTCCGAATCCGTAACGATGCAGAAGCTGTTTCCACCATGAAGCCCGCCTATCCTTCGTCGCTTTGGGCATGCCAACGCAGATTGTCAGCTCGTTTCCCTGACCATTTCCAAAAACCGGTAGCTTGCTTGCCGGGTTCATGCGGAACCTTCCGGTTTCGTCGCCGGCGCCCACAAAACTGCGATCCACTGATAATAAGCGCATAAAACTCATAGCTCACAAATGTCTCATGGCATCGGTGAGCAAAGCATTGTCGCCCGCATTCACCTTTGCGTAACGATCCTCATCCCATATCTCGAACCATTGCAGTGCCCCAGCCAGTGCTACGGTCTTGCCTCCGGTGATACCTGCTTCGGCCGCCAGGGCGTCCGGGATGCAAATTCGTCCGGCTTTATCCATCGACACCCACTCACTCTTCTTGGCGATATTTCGGCGCAGGGCGACAGCCTCTTGGTCTGAGGTGGACATCGCTGCCACTTTTTGCATCAAAGCCTGCATCTGTTGAGGGGGATAAACCCGAAGACAACTACCGGCAGCCCCATTGCCATCCCATACGATTAGCATCAGTTCAGTACTCGTGTCAGAAGGTCTCCATTTCGCCGGAATCTGGAGGCGGCGCTTCTCATCCACGCCATGCGTATAGCGCGAACAAAAGATCACCGCATCGTTGGAATTAGTAGCTGACATTCCACCTGACATTTACGGGAATCCAACCCGCTTCGCCCCACAACGACCCATTTCTACCCACAACTACCCACATGCGTCAATAAAATTGAGGATTTGAACCTGTTCAACCTGTTCACAAGTTATTCACATCGAGTTGATCGTGACTCAAAGGTGCGGAAGTTCGGTGAGGTGAAAGATTGTTGGAAGTCACACTCGCCCAATGATTTTGTTGGAAAGTTTCGACGCTGTGTTAATTAAGGAGCAGTGCGAACTGAAGACTTTGATTATTCGCTCCCCCAAGAGTTGATTGCACAGAAGCCAGGCGACAACCGGGAAGATTCCCGCCTTCTAGTCTTTGAGCGTCCCTCCACTTTGACCCACAAGCTCTTCCCGGCGCTAATCCACTCTCTCGGCCCCAATGACGTCCTGGTGCTCAATGACACCCGTGTGATTCCGGCGAGGGCACGGGGGGTGAAGGTGAACGGAGGGGGGCTTGTTGAGATTCTCCTGGTTGAAGAAATCGCACCAAACGACTGGTGGGTGATGCTCAGGCCAGGAAAGCGGGTTCGCCCGGGCACTACTGTCCGGTTTTGGAATAGGTCGAAGCAGCCTTCGGAAATCGAAGGAGTGGTGCTGGCGAAAAATGAAGAAGGACTTTGCCGGATAAGCTTCAGAGGTAATCCCGACGTGACATGTGCTCTGGACCAGATCGGAGAAATCCCACTGCCTCCTTATATCCACCGTAACACTGCGGAGCACGACACGATGGACAATCTGCGATACCAGACCGTCTTCGCCAACAAACCGGGCTCGGTCGCCGCTCCGACAGCAGGGCTTCATTTTACCAAGCTTTTACTTGATCAAATCAAGGCGATGGGTGTGACGATTTGCACGGTGACACTTCACATCGGCTTGGGGACTTTTGCCCCAGTCAAGGCAGACGAAATCGCCAATCACGTGATGCACGAGGAACGTTTCGAACTCAGTCTGGAATCGGCATCCGCAATCAACTCCGCGAAACAGAGGGGCGGGCGCGTCTTCGCCGTGGGAACAACAACTCTACGAGTGCTTGAGAGCGTCGCGGCAGAACAGAATGGTCAGATCACCGCCACCAAAGGTCGGACGAAAATCTTCATCCATCCACCTTTTCAATTTCGTGTGGTGGACGCGCCGGTGACCAACTTCCACCTGCCTTGCTCAACGCTATTGATGTTGGTGAGCGCTTTTGTCTCACCCGGTCAATCATCCGGACGCGCAGCCATTTTGCGCGCCTATGAAGCCGCCATTGCTGAGAAATACCGCTTCTTCAGCTATGGAGACGCGATGCTGATAGTGTAGGCCAACCAAGCGCAAGAAACTGGGTGTTCTGACTTGAGCCGACGGGCTTATACCCCTGAGTTCACCGAGCTCACTCATCACGAGCGAAATTCGCCGCTGACGCCTTACTCGTGGCGCAAGGCTTCCACAGGGTCCATGTTCGCCGCTCGCATCGCGGGATAAATTCCAAACACGACCCCGACCAGCCCTGAAATTGAGAACGCAACGACAGGAGACCAGAATGTCACGATCGTCACCATCTTCGCAAAATAGGTCACCACGAATGGAATGGTCATTCCCAGCAGAACACCAATAATCCCTCCCGCGCCGGAGAGCATCACCGTCTCGACAAGGAATTGCGTTACTATGTCACGCCGCTTTGCCCCCAGCGCCCGCCGGATCCCAATCTCCCGCGTTCGCTCCGTAACGCTCGCCAGCATGATGTTCATGATTCCGATGCCACCGACAAGCAATGAGATCGCGGCAATCGACCCGAGCACAATGTTGAAGATTTGCTTGGTGCGCTCGGCTCTCTTGAGCTGTTCAAGCGGTACGGTGATCTCGTAATCCTTCTTCTTGTGATTCCTTTTGAGCAATGCCTCGATCGCATGGGACACATTTACCACTTCGCTCAACTCGGCCACTTTCACGGTTACTTCGTGAAGAGCCACCCGTTCCTGTTCGAAGCTGCCTGTGCGTCGCTTTCGCAGCACTTCACCATAGCGAGTTCTCGCCGTCGCGAGCGGGATGAACATTCGATTCCATGTCGAAGATGCGCTTCCGGAACTCGCGCCCACGTCTGGAGATTTTTGTCCGTTGGCATGAGCCTCCATGACCCCGATCACACGATAGTAAGCCTCTCCAACACGAACACTGGCACCCAACGGTGACTCGAGTGGAAATAGTTTCTGAGCGGCCTCTGCTCCAAGCACGCAGACATTCGATTTTTCATTCATCTCCTGCTCCGTGAAAAAACGGCCTCTCAGGACGCGCTGGTTTCTCATGGTCGGGTACCACGGAACTGTCCCCATGATTTCGCAATCCACACGCTGAGTGATGTTCCAGACGAATTCCCGCATCACTCTTCCGGGCACAATCACACTCACGCCGGGGATCGTGGACTGGATGGCTTTGATATCTGAATACTTCAAACCGTAATCCAGCACATAACTCTGACCCGCGTTTGAAACCTTCTGCTCATCGGGTGGTTTGACACTTCGAAGAATGATATTGTGGCTGCCCAGACTCTTGATCTGCTCCTGGGCCTCGTGACTCGCGCCCTCGCCGATTGCCAGCATCGCAATGACCGAACAGACGCCGAAAACTATTCCAAGCGCCGTGAGCATTGAACGTAGGCGATGCATCCAAAGGCTCTTCAGGCCCAGCCGAACCGTGCGCTTCAGGCGCGACCACTTGAGATCATGCCTCACGGTCTCGAATGATTTGGATTCTCCTCTCATCGCATTCGCGTATCGCTCTCCAGCAGACCGTCGCGAAGCCGGATAGCACGGCTGGCGCGGCGCGCTGTGCTTTCGTCATGAGTTACCATGATGAATGTCTTCCCCTGGCCATTGAGCTCATCGAAGAGATCAAGGATCTCGCGTCCGGAAGATGAATCAAGATTTCCAGTGGCTTCATCCGCCAGGATCACCAGGGGATCGCTCGCCAATGCGCGCGCTATGGCCACACGTTGCTGTT
>SXMN01000145.1 GCA_005777315.1 Verrucomicrobiales bacterium | reverse complement strand
CGTCCATCCGCACGGACAATTGCCGATACTTTCTCCTGACCTGGGCGATGATGATCTTGAGCCGGATCCTTCGAGCTTATCTCTCGATCCGTTTCAAAAGCCAGCCTATTTGCTCAAGTTATTATTTCGCTCGCCCTTACGTCCAGGGAGGCGGCGCGGAAGGCGTAGACTGGGAGCAAGTCCGCGCTCGGTTCGGGATTGGGCAGCCGCCGAAACGGCGCTGGGAAGTGCTGTATGAAGAGCACAAGGAGCTACTCGATGGGTTCTGGAACCTGATGCTGCAACTTGGCCGCCTGCCGGAGCCTGAGGAATTTCCCCAGACGGGCGAACTGCGCGAGAAGATCGGTTCACCCAAGCAGGCGCTGCGGATGTTCATTCAGAAAGGCGGCACCGAGGACGTGAAGCTGGCGGCAGAGAATCGCCGGCGAGACTTGCTGGTGTATGTGGCGCTGGCGAACCTGCGCAAGAAAGTGCCTTTCGGGCATTTGTCGCAAACACTGCGATGGGACATCCGCGAATTCTTCGGCAACTACACGCGCGCATTGGAGAAAGGCATCGAGCTGCTGTATGCGGCGGGCGACACGGGCGAGATCGAACTGGCGTGCGAGGAATTGAAGGTGGGCTGGCAGGATGAGCAGGCGTTGTATCTGCATCGAAGCGTGCTGGACGAGTTGCCGCCAGTGCTACGGGCCTACGTGGGGTGTGCGACAGCATTGTTCGGCGACGTGTCGCAGGCGGACATCATCAAACTGCACAAAGCTTCGGGCAAAGCGACGTTCCTGGTGTATGACGATTTCGAGGGCAAGCCGCTGCCGGAATTGAAGCAGCGGATCAAGGTGAACCTGCGCACGCGGTGGGTGCAGGTGTTTGATCACAGCGCGGATGGGCAACTGCTGTATTTCAAAGAGCGATTCGTCGGGGCGAATCATCCAGACCGAGCTGCGATGGAAAAATTCAGCGCGAAGCTGGGCAAACTGGGCGTGGCGAAAGCTCTCGGCGTCCTGCCGTCGAAGACTGAACTGGACATTTTGATCGCGCGCGCAGGACTCAACGAGAATCTGAATCGAAAGAAGAACCCAACCAGCGTCACCGCAATGACGCAATGACTCTGACAACTTCATTCCACGACACGTCGGTCGTCATGTGGCACCACGAGAAGCGCAGTGCGCCTTTGATGTGGTCGTCGGGCAGGTTCATGGCGGTGAGGACGTGGCTCGCGGTGTAGTTCTGGGACGTGCATGCGGAGCCGTTGGAAATGGCGACCAGTTCTTTAAGCGCCAGCATCACCGCTTCGGAATCGAGTCCGGGGATCGCGACGTTGAAGGTGCTCGGCACGGTCTTGTTCTGATCACCGGTTGGCACGCCGCCGATTTGTTGGAACGCTGTGAGGGCGGCGCGCTTGATTTGCTCGCAGCGCTTGGTCCGTTTCTGGTGATCGCGCGTGGCCACTTCTGCGGCTTTTCCCAGCGCAACGATCAAGGCGACGGGCAATGTGCCGGGGCGCAAGCCGCGCTCCTGTCCACCGCCAAAGGTGAGCGGCGTGAGTGGTGGACGTTCGTAGCCTCGGCGCCGCGTCACCAGCGCGCCGATTCCTTTCGGCGCGTAGATTTTGTGGCCGCTGATGCTGATGAGATCGAGGCGGGGATTTTGCAACTCCGCGATCCGTTTGCCGAATCCCTGGGCGGCATCCACATGGAAGAATGCCTCATGCTGGGCGAGCGCCTTCGCGATGTCGTCGAGCGGTTGGATGACGCCCGTCTCGTTGTTCACGTGCATCACGGACACCAGCAGTGTGTCCGGCTGCAACGCAGCAGCGACTTGCTCCGCTGACACGCTGCCACCGGCGTCGGGTTTGAGCAGCGTGACGGTGAAGCCACGGGCGGCGAGGAATTCGAGCGGCTCCAGCACCGCCTTGTGCTCAATGGCCGTGGTGATGATGTACTTGCGGCCGGTCTTCTCGCCGTGTTCGCGCAGTCCAAGCAGGGCGAGGTTGTTGCTCTCGGTCGCACCGCTGGTGAAGATCGCTTCCTCGCGCTGGCATTTTACGACAACGGCAACTTGGTCGCGCGCGCGCTGCACGGCTTGCTTGGCGCGTGTCCCGAATTCATGGGTGCGGCTGCCGGCGTTGCCGAACTCCTCGCGGATGTAGCGCAGGAACTCCTGCTCGACTTCAGGATCGATGGGCGTGGTGGCATTGCAATCGAGGTAGGCGACCATGTTGTGTTTGTTAATAACTTTTGTTAGTTAAACGATTGACATACACACGCCGGATGTCAATTGTTTCACGAACATAAGCAAGCGATGCAATCCATGTCCAACATCAGTTTCCCGGTCATCCGCGGCACCCAGGCGGGGCGTGAATACTACGTGGCCATGTGGAAGCTGCGGATGATGAAACAGATTTCCATTTTCGACGAGCAAGACCTGCCGCCGGAACTCCGCGCGCAGCGCACCCTGAACAAAGCGCGCATCCCGGAGATCGCCAACTACATCCTCGACAACCCGAAGGACTACGTGTTTTCCGCGATCACGGCTTCGATTGATTCCGAGGTGGAATTTGAGCCGCTGTCGGGCCAGCAGACGGAAGGCCGACTCGGAACTTTGACCGTGCCGATGGATGCCAAGTTCATCATCAATGACGGGCAGCACCGGCGGGCGGCGATCCTCACGGCGATGGACCAGAAGCCGGAACTGGGCAGCGAGACCATCGCGGTCGTGTTCTTCCTCGACATCGGACTGGAGCGCAGTCAGCAAATGTTCGCGGACTTGAACCGTTACGCCATCCGCCCCAGCCGATCGCTGGGACTGCTTTATGATCATCGCAACGACAAGGCGAAGCTGGCCCGGCTGGTGATCATGAAGTCGGACATGTTCCGCGACATCGTGGACATGGAGAAAAGCTCACTGGCGCTGCGCTCGCGCAAGCTGTTCACCCTGAGCGCCTTTTACAATGCCTGCGCCGATCTGGTGCAGGACGTGGCCACGGGCAATTTGGAGCAAGACGCGGAAACCGCCCGCGACTTTTGGGAGACGGTGGCGCGGCAGTTTCCGTCGTGGACGCAGGTGCGCGACGGCAAGCTGGCGGCAAGCGAAGTTCGCGAAGGCTACATCCACTCCCACGGCATTGCGCTCCAGGCCATCGGCAAGGCGGGCAATGCCCTGCTCAAAGGCAATCCCGGCGGCTGGAAGTCCCGGCTCAAGCCGCTGGGGCAGATTGACTGGTCGCGCAAGAACGCCCGGCTGTGGGAAGGCCGGGCGCTGATTGGCGGCAAGGTTTCCAAAGTGACCACGAACGTGGTTCTCACCACCAACGCGATCAAAAAGCATCTCGGTGTGGAACTCGATCCCGAAGAGCAGCGCGTGGAGACTGCGCACGGCAGAAAAGACAAATGAAAACTGAAACGCCATCCAAACCGGTTCGGAAATCCGCGTTCACGGAACTCGGCCTCAAAGGCACCATCGAGCGGCTTAAGGAAGAAATCCGCGAGCTTTACCTGGCCGACGACGTGCCGTGGATCATCGGCTACAGCGGCGGGAAGGATTCCACCGCTGTTCTCCAACTCACCTGGATGGCGATTGCGGAAATTCCGGCGGACCAGCGGCGCAAGACGGTGCATGTCATCAGCACCGATACGATGGTGGAAAACCCGGTGGTGGCCGCCTGGGTCAATCATTCACAAGACGTGATGCGCCAAAGCGCCGCCAAGCAAAATGTTCCCGTCACACCGCATCGTCTGACGCCGACAACCGAAGATTCGTTTTGGGTAAACTTGATCGGGAAGGGATATCCGGCGCCGCGCTACAAATTTCGCTGGTGCACCGCCCGTTTGAAAATCAGCCCATCGACTGCGTTCATCACGGGCGTTGTGAAGCAAAGCGGAGAAGCAATCCTGTTGCTCGGTTCACGCAAAGCGGAAAGCCAAGCCCGTGCAAAGGTGATGCAACGTCACGAGAAGCATCGGGTTCGCGACCGGCTCAGCCCGAATTTCAATCTCCCGAGCACGCTTGTGTATACGCCCATTGAAGCGTGGTCGAATGACGATGTCTGGATGTTCCTCATGCAGGTGAACAACCCTTGGGGCTACAACAACAAGGATCTGCTAACCATGTATCAAGGCGCTTCGCCCGACGGTGAATGCGCCCTCGTGGTGGACAGTTCGACCCCAAGTTGTGGTGACAGTCGTTTTGGGTGCTGGGTTTGCACCCTCGTGGACAAGGACAAGTCCATGAGCGCCATGATCCATAACGATCAGGAAAAGGAATGGATGCTGCCGTTGCTGGAACTGGGCAACTCTCTTGATTTTCGGCCCGACGAGAAACACCCGGATCGAACTGACGACCGACACCTGCGCGACTTTCGCCGGATGAATGGTTCGCTGACCTTGTTCAATGATCGGCTCGTACATGGACCTTACACGCAAGAAGCCCGTGAAAACTGGCTTCGTAAAATCCTGGCTGCACAGGAATGGATTCGGAAAAACGGTCCCAAAGAAGTTCGCAACATTGAACTGATCTCCCTGAAGGAGCTCGAGGAAATCCGCCGCATTTGGGTGGTGGAGAAGCACGAGATGGAAGACTGCTTGCCGCGCATCTATGCCGAGACCGTCGGGAAACCTTTCCCTGGTTCGCGCCTGGATGACAACCTTGTGCTGGGCGCGGAGGAAATGAACCTGCTGCGTGAAGTGTGCGGCGAAGATCGTCTGCACTTTGAAATGGCGCGTGAACTGTTGAGCGTGGAGCGGCAGCAACGGGTTCACGCCCGTCGGGCCGGTCTCTACGAACTCTTGGAGAAATCGATCGGCCGCCACTATTACGAGGGCAGCGAAGATGCCCTTGAGATGGCCCGCCGCCATTCGAAAGCGTACGAAAGTGCCACGGCCGGCCAGCAGAATAGCACGCTACCGGAGAATGGGCCGGATTCGGAACTGCCCAATGAACCCTTGATCTAAAAAACATGATTCTGGATTCCATCACACTCAAGAATTTTGGCGTCTATCGCGGCAAGCAGGAGGCCAACCTGTCGCCGGTCAGCGACCAGAAACCCATCGTGCTGTTCGGCGGGATGAACGGCGGTGGCAAGACTACGCTGCTGGATGCCGTGCAACTGGGCCTTTATGGCCCGAAAGCGCGCTGCGCCGGCCGAGGCAAGCTCGGCTATCGGGATTACCTACGCGCCATGATTCATCGGGGCGTGCCCGCCGATGAAGGTGCCTCGATTGAACTGCGCTTCCGCCGCGCCATCGAGGGCGAGATGCGCTACCACCGTTTGGTGCCCGCGTGGCGCGACAACGGCAAAGACATCGTGGACTCAGTGCAGGTCTTCACCGACACCACACTGGACAAGGAACTGAGCGACCACTGGGACGAATTCATCGAGGGCTACATTCCGAGCGGGATTGCGCATCTGTTCTTTTTTGACGCCGAGCAGATCAAGGAATTGGCGGAGGGAGAGCACGCGGCGGAAATCCTGGGCACGGCCATTCACACGCTGCTCGGTCTGGACCTGGTGGATCAATTGGAGACGGACTTGATCGTGCTGGAGCGCCGCAAGCGCGCGGAGTCCCGTTCCGCCGAAGAAACCAAACTAATTGACGAGGCCCAACAGGAAGTGGAAAGGATGCAGCGCCTGCTCGACGAGGCCAAGCTGGAACAAGGCACGCTCGACACGGAAGTCCGGCAACGGGCTAAAGAAGTGGGGCAAGCCGAGACGCGGTTCCGGCAAGAGGGTGGCGAATTGTATCTGGTCAGGGCCGAACTGGAAGCCGAGCGGAAGCATCTCACGGCCGAGTTGACCAGGGAAGAAGCGGCGTTGCGGGAGATCGCGGCGGGAGCCGCACCGCTACTGCTGCTGCCGGGCTTGCTGGAAGAAGCGGAGACGCTGGCCTGCACCGAACACGAAGCGCGCAAGGCCCATCTGCTATCGGCGGTGTTGGAAGAGCGGGACGGTAGGTTACTGAAAAAACTCCAAAAGGAAAGTCTGCCGGCCAAATATGTCGTGCTGCTGGAGTCACTGCTGGAAAAGGATCGCGTCCAACGACAGAAACAGGTGGGCAAGGTCATCCTTGCGGACGCAGGCGATCATCTGGCGGCGGAACTCCGGCATGTCCGCGCCACGGTGTTGCCTGATACGCGCAAAGCCATCGAGCAAAAACTGGAAACGATCACGGCGCTGCAAGAGCGGCTGACGCGGCTCGACATGGAACTGGCCCGCGTGCCGACGAAGGACGCGATTGCCGGTCTGCAACGCGAACTGGAACAGATTCGCAAGCGGCATCAGGAGCGTCAGGTGGCACTGACGGCCCAGGACGACAAGATTCGACTGCTGGTCCGGCAACTGGAAGATGCCGATCGCCGCTACAAACGCGAGTTGGGAGAAGGCGTGGAAATCCAAGTGGACCGTGAGCATGCGGCGCGCTTGCTCAAACATTCAGCACGGATGCGGGAGACGATGGGCAAATTCCGGGTCGCGGCCATTCGCAAGCACACGGCGCGATTGGAACGCCTGATTCTGGATTCCTTCGTGCAACTGCTGCGCAAGAGCAGCCTGGTGACCGGACTGCGCATTGATCCCTCCACGTTCCGGATCGAACTGACCGGCGGCGACGGCCATCCGCTGTCCTTCGAGCGGCTGTCGGCAGGCGAGCGGCAACTGCTGGCCACTTCCATTTTGTGGGGATTGGCAAAAGCTTCGGGACGGCCGCTGCCGACCATCATCGACACGCCACTGGGCCGTTTGGACTCATCCCACCGGCGGCACTTGCTGGAACGCTACTTCCCGGTGGCGTCGCATCAGGTGATTCTTTTGTCCACAGACGAAGAAATTGACGAGACGTCGCTGAAGCACTTGAAACGTTTCGTGGGGCGTGAGTATCAGCTCGTCTTTGACGAACAAGAACGAACGACCCGAATTGAGAAAGGTTACTTTTGGAATCATGAAACCACCGCTTGAAAGTATCGGAGTCTCGCATCGCTCTCGGGAAATCTTGATCACGCTGAAGCGAAGAACGGGCATCGCGAATTGGAACGTCATTTGCCGTTGGGGATTTTGCGATTCCCTCGCTAACCAGAACCGGCCCGTGCCAGTCGTCGGCCAGGCGGACAGCAACATCGACATGTCATGGGATACCTTTGCCGGGGAAATCTCGGAGCCGCTGCTGGCAGCTTTTGAGGTGCGTGCCGCCAAGGACGGAGTTTCCAAGGACAAACACGAGCGCGCTGCTTATTTCAGAAGTCATTTGGAACGGGGCATCAAACAACTGCAAAACGAATCGCCGCAGGCCGCGGAGGCAATGGTTGTTCTCCAAGCGCTGGCCGACTACCATCGCGTGACAGTCCCGACAGCAGCAACGCGACTTTATGAGCAAAGCATTTGAGCACGTCTTTCCAGCGATACGCGGAACGCAAGCGGGTCAGGACATCTTTGTTTCGCTCTGTCCGCTACAACTGACGGCGAAGCTGTTTCAGTTCGCCGAGGAATCAGTGCCAGCGTCCATCCGCCGCACAAGAACGCTCAATGAAGATACAGTCTCAAGGCTGACGAAATATCTGGTCGGCAACCCGCAAAGCTACGTTCTCCCGCCACTCTTTATTTCGATGGATGGGGAGAACCGTTTTGAACCAGTTCAGGCCGACAGTGAACTTGGCCATCTGCACATCTCAATGGCGGCCCGACTCATCGTGAATGGTGGCGAGCACGAGCGCGCCGCGATTGAGAGAGCGCTCGCGAAGCAACCGAACCTCAATGACGAGAAGATCACAGTGATTTTCCAACCGGACCGGACACTTCACCGCGCAGCCGAGATTTATGCTGAACTGAAAATGTTTGCCACGCGTCCGAGTGCAAGTCTCCGACTGTTGCATTCGACTGAGGACGATCTTGCGCGGCTATCGCGGGAGTTGGCGGAGAAGTCGATTCCGTTCAAGGGCTTTGTGGAGTTGAAGCGCAGCTCTCTGTCAATCCGCTCTCGAATGCTTTTCACTTTGAGTGCCGTCCATCAGGCGACCAAAGCTCTGCTGGCCGGAATCGAATGCAAAACCTTCGACGAACGGCTCAAGCTATCGATCAGGTTCTGGAACGCCGTCGACAAGCAGTTCCCTGAGTGGCGCCATGTCCGTACTGGGAAGATGCTGCCGTCTGATGTGCGTTTTGGGTTCCTGCATTCCCACGGGCTTGTGTTGCAAGCACTCGGTCGAGTAGGCAACGCACTGATGCGCGCTTTTCCAAATGACTGGGAAGCCAAACTTGAAGTACTTAGGGCAATGGACTGGCAACGAGAGAACGTGGCTCTGTGGGAAGGCCGGGCTTTGATCGGTGGCAGAGTCTCAAAATCGATGGCCAACGTCACTCTGACCGGAAACGTGATCAAGAAGGCTATGGGGCTGCCGCTTCTTCCCGTCGAGAAGGAAGTCGAGCGTGCCCACAATTCGGGGCGAGCAAGGCGATGAATTCACAATCAGAGTGGCTGCGGAAACTTACGGTGCTGCACCCCGCAGTGAACAACAAGCTTGGTCGTGGCAACGAGCGTATCGCACCGCACAAGCCGCTCCTGCTCCTTTGCGTTCTTGAACTCGCCGAGCAGGGCAAGTTGCCCGGCCATCATCTGACACTCACGGCTGATTTGGTTTTACGGTTTCAATCATTCTGGCGAATCGTTGTCACAAGGTGGACGACGAAACCCGAAGTGTGGATGCCTTTTCACCACCTCAGTACTCAGGGATTTTGGAGGCCGCTGACGGCGGACCTGAAACCGTCCAAACATCGCAGCCTCACTGAGGTCGTCGAGATTGAGCCATCGTTTCTCGCGGCTATGGCTGATGGGGAGTTCCGCAAACGAGCGCGTGCCGTCCTCATCAGCCAATACTTCCCGGCGTTTGAGCAAGTGGCGCTCGGGATTCTGACCGGAATCGACACCAAGGAATCCGAAGCTGCTGTTCGGGAGATTAAGGAACAAGCGCGTGAATACGCACGCCGAACGGCTCGCGACGCGCGGTTCAGAATCCAAGTTGTCTCGGCGTATGACTTCACCTGCGCCCTTACCGGCTACAAGGTCACGACAACGAAAGGAACCTCGATTGTGGATGCCGCCCACATCCACCAACGGAAGGACAGCAAGAATGATGACCCGCGAAACGGCTTGGCTCTTTCCAAGAACGCACACTGGATGTTTGACGAAGGGCTTTGGTCAGCGACGGACAACCTGAATGTCATCGTCGCCGAGGAAGCATTCACCGATTGGAGTGTGGATGGCGTCTCGTTACGCAATTTCCAAGGCCGCCCTCTCTTTTTCCAACACGGGTGTCTTCTGCGGCCTGACCACAAGCACTTCGCATGGCATCGCGAAAACCGGTTCCGCGGCTGACAACGTGTCCGCGAATGCGGACTTGGTATCGCGACCCGCGAAACTTGTAGGTGAAATCCTCCAGCGTGGGGTCTTTCTTTTTCAGCTCGGCAATTTTGTCCGGCAGGGTGTGGTATTTGAAGGTGAGAAGGCGATCCGTGGCCGGTTCGATGATCTCTTTGACGAGATTCCACTGATGCCGCGCCAACAGCAGCACCACCTGGCGCGCATTGCCGCCGAGAAATTTGGCGATGGCGTGGGCGTAGTGATCCGTCATGTGGTTGAAGGGCGAGTCGAGGAAAAAAGATTGATCGTCCAGTTTGCCAAAGCCGATGCCGAGCTTCTGCATCTCGGTGTGGAGACTCTTGCGGAGCCGGGACAGGGAAACGATGTAGGCCAGCGCGAGCAGTTGGGACTGGCCACCGCCGAGGTTGCCGTGGATCTGACCGTTGCTCTCAATAGCGGGCAGGAGAGTCGTGCGGTTAATGCGCGCGTGGCTTCCGTCGTACGCTGAATGATCGTAATACTCAGTGACGGAGTTCTGAAGGATGCGATGAAATGATTTGCTCAGGACTTCGCGGGATTCGTGGATGAGTTGTCGAAGATCTTCAGCGCGCCTCGTGCATTTTTCCAGAACCCGCTCCTTGTGTTGAATGGCGGCGGGAGGCCGGGCTTTTTCCTTTTCATCCTGCAACCTCTTCAGATTTTTCTGTGTGAATTCAATGGATTGTTCGAGTCTTGATGCTTCTCCCTGCAACTGCTGGCGCTTGTTACTGAGGTCGCGAAGCTGGCGGCTGAGTTGCTGGATTTGTTCGATGGGTGAACGCTCCAACTGCCCCTCCGCGTTGCGGACAGCGGCGTCGAGCTGCTGGATTTCCTTGATGGCCAGAACGCGGCTGTCTTGGAGAAGTCGCAGTTTGGCGGCGAGGTCGATGCTCAACCTCTCATAATAACATTCATTGCTTCCACCCTCATTGCATTTCGGCTGAATTGCCGCCAGGAGATCGCTCATCCCGCGATTTAGATCCGCCGTCAGGGTCTTTTCGCGGTAGCGCGTCCAGGACGCCCGAGTATCGTCGTCATGCTGCCTCCCGCAAACACATTTAGCCCCGCTCAGCACGCGGTCGACGAATCGCTCGGACACATCCGCCGGCAGAATGTTGTCTTGTTGCATCTGAGCGAGAATGCGCTGAGCCATCGGCACGGCACCAAGCACGAATGGAATTCCCCGCGACGTGCCCACGAGCCTGGCAATATCGAGGTCTGCGCGCTCCCTGGTCTGCTGAGCGCGGTTCAGCTTGGCGCGATATTCTCGTAGTTGAACGATTAGCTTTTCAGCATCGCCTCCGGTTCCGAGCTCCTGGAGACGGGAGGTGATGTCTTCAAAATCGGAGGTAGCGGCAACCAGTGAATCCCGTTTCTCACGCAGCTGTTCCTGTTCCCTCAGCATGTGTGAGCGAAACAACTCTTCGTTGCGCAACAGTTTGTTGTACTCCGTGTGCTTTTCAGTCAGCTTTTCGAGTTCACGTGTGTAACTTTGTCGAACAGCCTCGGCTGCTTCCTCGGCTTCCTTCCAGAGATCTTCATGAAGGAAGGCGGCGAGCGACCTCCGGATGTCACCGACACCGCCAAGAAGCCTGCCGTCGAGCGGCTCACCTTTGAAATAGAACGCGTCAAAGAGGTTTTCCGGGACGAGCGTCCGGAGTTTGGTTTCAAGCAGATCCTCCTCACCGCCAATGAGACCGTTATTCACGTCTTGAATCACCCTGCACAAACTCATGTGCGGCTCGAGCCACTGATCTTTGCCACTTCTCCGGCTCTTGATGATTCGTCTTATTGAAAGCGGTTCATCTTCTCGTTCCAGAGTGATCTCCACCCAACCGTAGGCTTCTGATCCGACTTTGGTCTCCGCGCGCGCACGGTCATTGATTAAATGATAGGCCGTGCCAGCAGTGCAGTCGGACAGATGTCCGTAGAACAAGAATTTCAAAGCCCGGATGACGCTGGTCTTGCCAGTGTTGTTCGGGGCGAGGACAACGACGATATTGCTGTCCTTCTGAGTGGGCAAGTCCATGACCTGCTCACCAGGAAAAACCAGGAAATTATAGAAGCGTAGCTGCTTAATGATCATGCTGGCGTCTTCACTTCAGGGAATCGTCAATCGCTTTTCGCAACCGATCGACCTTTTCGCGGTCAGTCATGTCGGCTGCTCCAGGTGCGACGAAGAGATTGATCGCTTTGGCGAAGAGCTCCTGCATCTTTTTGTCTTGCTGATCCAGCAATTCAGTCAGCTGATCAACCGCAACTACATGTTTGCTGTCGTCGTTTTGAGGCATACAATCCATTCCTTACCCCCATTAACGCAAAATCGGGGCCTGGCTGAGGTATCGGTGCGTGTTGTTATGTATTGTTATGTAAGGTGATACGGAAAAAGCGATTTGCTGTCTCGTCTCATTATTCCATTTGCAGAATTCATGTTTCACTCGCGCCGTTTCAGCCCGACGTTGACGGATTTTCGATGGTAAAAGCCCATGTGCGCCTTTGGTGATTGAGGGGAATAGTGCCGTCCTTGCCGAGATGGCACAAGCCGAGTTTTTTGACTGCTCACGGTTTTCCCTCAAAAGCCGCAGGTTTCTTCGTCGAGTTTAAGAGTTCACGCACAGAACCTACCCGAGGAGAGTGGACATCTGCTGTCACCTGGGTTGGGTTTTTGTTTGCATCGAATGGAATGGCGACGGAAGCCGGAATTCATTTGATGGTCCACGAGGGTCTGTCAGCATCGCGCCCGTGACCACCAGAAGACAAAGCGAATTCGGCTTCGATTCAACCGGGAGCGCGGAAGGTTATCGCGACTGGTAGGAACAGCGGCGGGCGGCCATGCGGCAGTTGGCAGCCAAGCTGGGTCTGCCTGTAGGTCGGAAGGTGGAGGTCTGGTTGCGGGGAGAAATTCGGCTGACCGGGATCCTGCGATTGCGCGAAGAATTGCTGTTCGTTCCCGAGGGGCGTGAAGCTCGCCTGGAGTTGATCGTGGATAATGTTCCCTTCTCGGCTACGGAAATTACTTCATGCACGTGCGTCGAATGATTCGTCGAGTTCTTCTATGCCCAAGATTCAGAAACAAGTGTTCAGCCGACCGCCCTGGGAACGCATGATGCGGTTGCATCAGCTGATCAAGGATGGGAAATTTCCGAATTGCGGTTCGCTGGCGCGCGAATTCGAGGTGTCCACGCGCACGCTCAAGCGGGACGTGGATTTCATGAAGTGCCGCCTGAAACTGCCCATCGAGTATGACAGCCGGCGCTATGGCTTCTATTACTCGGAACCGGTCGATCAATTTCCGTCTCTTGCCATGTCCGAGGCCGAGGTCTTCGCCCTGCTGGTGGCCCACAAGGCCATTGCGCAATACCAAGGCACCCCTTTTGAGAAGCCGTTGCAGAGCGCGTTTCAGAAACTAAGCGGTCAACTGGATCAAAGCGCGCGGCTTAGCCTGAGCGGCCTCGACGACGTCCTCTCCTTCCGCCCCTTCGCCCCCGAGGATACCGACCTGGAAACGTTCCAGATTCTCACTCGGGGATTGCAGGAGCATCGGGCGGTCAAGTTCCACTACAAGAACCTGGGCGCTCCCAAGGCGCAGCGGCGGCATGTGCATCCCTACCACCTGGCCTGCATCGAGAATCACTGGTATCTCTTCGCCTTCGACCTCAAGCGGGAGGCCATGCGGACCTTTGTCCTGACCCGGCTTTCGCAACCCGAACTGACCAGCGAGCGATTCACCCTGCCGAAGAAGTTTGATCCCAACGAATACCTGCGCGGCAGTTTTGGCGTCTTCAAGGGCGGCGACGATTACGAGGTGGTGATCGAGTTCGATGCGTGGGCGACGGACCTGCTTCGCGGGCGCTGGTGGCACGCCAGCCAGAAACTCATCGAGTTGCGCAACGGATCTTCCCGCCTGCGGATGCGGCTCAACAACCTGGAGGAGATGGAGCGTTGGATCCTTGGCTGGGGCACGCACGCCACGGTGGTGCGACCGCAGGCGCTGGTGGAGCGTATCCGCAAAATCGCCGACGAACTCAGGAAGCGTTACCTCGCCAACGAACCGAAATCCGGGGTGAAGTGAAGTAAAACCTGGTGGGCAACCGGCATCGAGAATGCGCCTGGGAGGTTTTGTTTCGCCGAAACCGCGCTGCGCTGGCATAGTCAGCCGAACCCGCTCCAGTGGATGCCTCCGCCTTCAAGTACATCAGGTGAAGTCCGCCGCCCGCACCTGGTGCTGCCGCAGTTTTGGCTGCAGTTTCACGATATTCGGAATTGCAATGCTTTGGTTGTCGGAAAAAATGTTCTCCCGCTTCGCACTTGCCTTGGCAGTCACGCTCTGGACACCGGCGAGAATATCCGACCCCTGCAATGCCTTCGCGTCGGCGTCATAGTAATCGAACCAAGGCAGTCCACTCATGGTATAGTTCTCTGCCGTCAGCGGCTTTTCCGGCGGGTTCTGCCCCGTGATCTGCTTCCAAGTCGCCGAGTTCAGCAAATGAACGAAGCACCGGCTTCCTTGCGTCGTGTCCCAGTCATGGATCGAGAACGGGTCTTCGAGTATCTCCTGTCGCATCCGGCCGCCTGGGGCCAAGCCGATCGCGCTGCAAAGAGTCTTTCTGGGACTTGCTCCAATGGAGTAGAACATAGTGTCCATCAGAGAAGGCTTTTGCTGAAACCGCCGTTCAAACACCTCTTTCCGCATCGGGAAGACCTCGATCTGGATTCCGCCAAACTCCGCTTCACCCGTGATCTGTTCTTCCGCCGTGTAGCCGAGCCCCAGAGGCATTGCCACGAACTGACGGATGATCCCTTTCTCAACGCAATAGCCATCCAGCCATGGCTGCTCGGGGACTGCCAAGTAGTTCTGGGGATTCCTTTTCAGGCCTTTGGACCAGGGTTCACCCGTTACGGCGTTGATCTTTCCGGTGGCGACCTTCACCGCCAATGGATATCTCGTTTGCCGGTCCTGAACGTAACGGCAGTCAAAGCTTAGCCAAAGTGCCTCGGATTGATACATCGGCAAGAGCACGCCGCCACGCCCAAGCCAGCTGGCGGGCACCTTGTCCGCAAAGTCATCGATGTGCTGCAGAGGAAATGAACCCAGTCCCGGCGGCAGCGGGTAGTCCTTCCCGTCGTCGGGAATCCGCAACGTTCGCTGAAAATTGATCTGGAGAACCGCATCGGCGTTTACTTCAGGAAAACTGAAAACCAATTGACGCTCTTTCAAAACTCCCACGTTACGACGAGGCCAAGGCTTGTCGGAGCGGCTGGAGACAAGAAAAACGCCGCTTGGGCGACTGTCTCCCCGATTTTCACGGGAGCCGTCCGCGCTCCGCCGTTCGCGCCGTGTT